>NZ_JBQKJT010000012.1:0-125728 GCF_052117125.1 Candidatus Avoscillospira sp. LCP25S3_F1
TTGGTTGTGGAAGGAGAAGCTTGCTCCATTTACCCTTATCCTTCTTTGGCCTCTATACGCCAGAGACCCGGCTTATGCTTGACGCATATGCCGGGTTTCTCGACAGACTGAAAAACGGGATGCTGCGGCATCCCGTTTTTTTGACGGATAGGGCTATTCAAATCCGGGCGGTCATGGTATGATGGGCAAAAGAGGAGAAGGAGGCTGAGACCATGGAACAAGAGACCTATTGCGGCAAATCCTGTACTTCGTGTCCCCATCGGGAGGCGCTGGACTGTCCCGGCTGTAAAAGCGGGCCAGGCGCGGCCTTTGGCAGCTGTGCCATTGCCCGCTGCTGCCGGGAAAAGAACCACGCCGACTGTCAGACGTGTACCAGCTGGGTCGGCTGCGGCCTGCGGGCTGGCCGGGAACAGGAACCGGTTATCCGCCAAAAGCGCAGCGAACGGGAAGCACAGCAGAAACAAGAGCTGCAAGCCAAGGCGCCGTTGCTGGTGCGGTGGATCAGTGTTCTGTTCTGGCTGTTCATCCCGCAGATCATTGCGGGGCTGATGACCGACGACAACGTAATCAAGGTGCTGCCCGGCCTGTGGACGCCGGGTGTCCTGCTGACCATGGTATGTACCCTGGTCTATGGCGTCGCCCTGTGGAATATGCAGTCCATCGACCGGGGATACCGGACGGCGGCCATCTGTAATTTTGTGGTGGGCCTGGGAAACCTCATGAACTTTATACCGTCGGCAGCCCTACAGATTTTTATTGGCCTGGGACTGGTTGCTTTGGGTCTGGCGTCCTGCTATGTGGAATACAACACCCATGCCGAGGTGCTGGTCCCCACCAACATGCCCCTGGCCCAACAGTGGCGGAAGCTGTGGAAATGGAATCTCTGGTGCATCGGTGGCCTGGTACTGGCGTTTGTGCTGCTCCTTCTGGCGCCGGTACTGGCGCTGCTGCTGGTTCTGGCGGTGGCCATTGCCGTGTTGGTGCTGCAAGTGCTGAAACTGGTGTATCTCTACCGTATGGCCAACCATTTCCGGCAATTCTGCTGAATGGGGATGCGTCCTGCCGAACGCATAAAAAACTGAACGGAGAAAAGGCCGCCGTCCGCCACCCGATTGGGGTGGGGACGGCGGCCTTCGGCTTCGCCGGGGATTGCGCCATCTGCCGATGGCGCTTTGGTACGCTGGGGGCATTTCGCCCGCTGCGGCGGGCGACCATGTGTTTCTTTAGAGTACGAAACCGCCGTTGACGCCCAACACCTGCCCGGTGACAAAGGGGGCCTCCAACAGATAGGCGATGGCCTTGGCCACATCCTCGGGGGTACCGTTACGGCCCAGGGGCGTCTGCTGGGCCAGATCGGCCAGCACCTCCGGACCGTAGCCCATGACCATATCGGTTTCCACCACGCCGGGGGCCACGCAGTTGACCCGGATGCCCGACGGCCCCAGCTCCTGGGCCAGCGCTTTCGTCATGGCGATGACGGCCCCCTTGGTGGCCGAATAGCAGACCTCACAGGAGGCTCCCACCTGGCCCCACATGGAGGACACGGTGACAATGGAACCGGCCTGGACCGCCAGCATGGACGGGAGAACGCCGTTGACACAGTGATAGATGCCCTTGACGTTGACGGCAAAGAGCCGGTCCCATTCCTCCGGCGTGATCTGGGAGATCAGCCCCTGGTGGGCAATACCGGCGCAGCAAACCAACCCCTGGACCGCCCCCATTTGAGAGAATGCCCGGGCCACAGCATCGCCGTCGGCCACGTCGGCGCAGACGGCCACGGCTCCGGTCTCCCGGGCCAGGGCTTGGGCATCGTCGTGACTGCTTCTGTACAAGAAGGTCACCCGGTGCCCCAGGGCGGACAGATGGCGGACCGTGGCCGCGCCGATGCCGCGGCTGCCGCCGGTGACGACAATGTGCATAAACATTCCTCCTGAGCAAGTAAGACTGTCAAAAAATTTGCAGATCCATTCGATGAAGGGATGGCTTAGCGGTTCTTCTTGACAGAGGCCCCCATATCGGATAGACTGACAACAGGACCATGGACCGGTTGGCCTGACGGCAATTGCAGCCTGAGCGACATCAACCGGCGATTGGTCCATTTTATGCCTGTTTGCATCGTTTTAACAAGCGGAAAGCGCCCTTTTCCACTGGAAAAGGGCGCTGATTGATCTTTTAGCGGCGTCTGCTTCTGCTGCGGTGGTCGGAATACTGCCGCAGAGAGGAGATTTTGCTGTCGGAGTCCTGCATGAACTGCTTGAGCATGTCATCGAAGGACTGGGGCTCCTTGGGCGAAGAGGAGCGGAATCCATCACGGGGACGGTCGGACTGCGGCCCTTTGGAGCGATCGAAGGGCGGGCGGCCGCGGTTGGCCTGAGCCGGACGGGGACCGCGCTCGTTCTGTTGACGGGGCGGCTCCTGGGTACGCTTGATGGAGAGATTGATCTTGCCGTTCTCCATGGAGATGACCATGACCTTCACGTCCTGGCCCTCGGTCAGGTGCTCGTGAATGTCGCTGACATAGGCGTGGGCAATCTCAGAGATGTGCACCATGCCGGTCTGGTTGCCGGGAAGCGAAATGAATGCGCCGAATTTGGTGATGCTTTTGACTTTGCCTTCCACGATCGTTCCTACTGTGAAATCCATATTCTATGTATTGTCCCCCTTGTTGATATGGCCCGTGGCCCGCGAAAGCCGTGACGGATTATTTGCCGGAATCCCGATAGGTGATCTCTCCGGGGAAGGCCAGGCCCAGTTTGGTCCGGGCGATTTCCTCCACACCTTCGTCGGTGCCCATGTTGGCAATGTTGTCCTGCAACCGTTGATTCTCCTGCCGGGCCGTGGAGAGTTCCTGGTTGAGGGCAGCCACCTCGCTCGTCTTGGCTGCTACATCGGTGCGGAGATCGGCATACTTCCAGGTCAGAGCCGCCAAGATCACCACAATCAGCAGTTTGGCCATCAGTGGTGTCTTTTTAAGTTTCATCCTGTGTTCCTCCGTCGGTGGTGCAGCCCATAGGAGCCGAGTGTTTTCGCTTACTTCCTATTTTAACCCATTTTCGCCCGGATGAAAAGAGATATTTTTTAAGTTTTTTACTTTTTTTCGACAGCAGGCCAAAGGGAAGAAATACCAGGCGGAAAAACCGCCGCAAAAGACGGCCCAAAGCCGTCAGAATCCGCCGCAGCGGCGGCCCTACCGTGTGAAAATAGACCCAGGCGCCCAGGATCAGCAGGGGGTAAAAAAACAGGGGGAACTGGCCCCGGCCGCCGTAGAGGGCCAGCAGCAGCAGCGACGGCGTCAGAACCGCCACAAAAACCACATCCAGAGGCAGCGTCAGCCGGGGCCAGGACCGGCGCAGCAGCCGCAGCACATCGTAAAACAGGGCCATGGCCGCGCCCACTACGGTGGCGGCCCCCATCTGCCACAGCTGGAAAACAACGGGCTGCTCCATCAGCCGAACAGGCGGCTGAGGAAGCTGCCGCCGCCACGGACCTCGTCCTCATAGACCAGGGAATCCACGGTGCCGTCCACGGTGATCTGGCCGCCGTCCAGGGACAGCATCCCCAGGTGGAGCTGTTTGCCGTGGATGACCAGCGTACCCCGGTTGGTACAGAGGACGGCGGTGTTTTCATCAAAGCTCTCCACCTCCGTCACACCGGTGAGAGACAGACGGCTGCGGTTTTCCACCACCAGCCGGTGGGGCAATTCCAGGGCGTTCGGTTGCTGCGGATTGGTTGCCATAGGCTCGTACTCCTTCCAAAGTAAAAACGGGCGTGGGGAACTCCCCACGCCCAATATATATGCGACGGATATACGGTCTATGACAGAAAAAATATTATTGGGTAACCATACCCATATCTTCTGCGGTGATCTCCGGGTAGGTGTTCAGATCGGAGGGCAGGGTCACCTGGACGGCGTCGCCGGTCTGGATGTTCTTCAAAGACAGATCGATCATGAACTTCATGGACTGACCCTCCACATTGGCAGTCATCCCCATGGACATCGCCATGTTGTCCAGCTGGCCGTTTTTAAAGGTGATGTATGCGCCGACGGCATCAAAGGCCATATCCGGCACATCGGTGATAGAGCCGGTCATGGAGTTGAGAATGTTGTCCATCATACCGGTCAGGGCGGCGGGCGCATAGCGAATGTTATAGCCCACGGTGGTTCCATCGGCTTCCTGGGCCTTGGTGATGGAGGTGAAGGCGCACAGCGGCTCCACCTGGGTCGTGGTGGCCGTCAGGTCGGTGGTGGGCATCTGAGCCAGAGCGTCCTCCAGGGACAGGGCCATCTTCATTTTGTCCGTACCGGTTTTGACGTAATAATATCCGCCGGTATACCAGGCCTCCATATCCTGGGTCATGGAAGCCTGATCCTCGGGCAGACCCATGGCGGCGGCCATGGCAGGATCGATCTGCATGTTGATGGTCATGTCATAGGCCAGCTTCGTCTGATCCAGCTGCGCCTGATTTGCTTCCACGGCCATGGTCATGTCGATCTTGGAAGTCATAAAGTTTACGTCGTTGAGCTGCATCTCCAGATCAACCGTGGCGTCGGCAGACATGGTTTGCGTGTTGGCGTTGGCCTTGGCCATGTCGGCAATATAGCTGCGGTAGGTGGAGAACATGGACAGGCAGTATTGGGCGGAGTCCTTGTCAATGGCGCCCTCGGCAATCAGCTTGGTCAGGAGGTCTTCCTCGCCGGTCTTGGGCTTGGTGGCAAGGGCGGTATAGCTCATGGCAGCCAGATCATCCCGGAGGAAGTTGCTTTCGTCGCAGTTAAGAATATCCACCAAACCCAGCTGCCGGGCGTAGTCCATGGCGGTGGCGTAGGTGAAGTCGCCGCCTTCGGCGTCGGAGTAGCCCAGAGCCCGCAGCAGGAAGGTGGTGTACTGCTGGGCGGTGCAGAGGCTGTCGCTGCCGAACTTGCCGTTGCCGACGCCGTTGCCCAGACCGTTGTCATAGAGGTACTGGACATAGGGCTTGGCCCAGTCGGCCACGTCGGTGAAGGGGGCGGTGTAGGTCTGGTTGGCTTTGGCCGTCTCTTCGGCGCCCAGCAGGCGCACCAGCATGACGCCGGCCTCCAGACGGGTCGGGGCGCGGTCCAGATCATAGCCGTTGGTACCGCCCTGGAACAGGCCCATGGTGTTCAGCGCGTCGGCACAGTGGGTGAAGTCCGCGGCCAGGGTCGGTACGGCCAGGGCGCACACGGCTGCCGTACCCAGGGCAAGATGTTTGAGAAATCGATTCATATTCTCGGCTCCTTTCCAATGCTTACCGATTGGTTCTAAAAATTGCTGCTCTTAGTATATAGTACTTTATCTGAAAAAGCAAGACGGCGGGAGACAGTAGACCTGCGGCATCAGAAGGCCAGCAGATTCAGCCCGATCTCCGGCGAAAAGGCCCGGCCCACATGGCCGTCCAGAATCCGCACCACCATTTCGCAGGTGGCGCTGACCACGGCCCGGTTCAGATGGCCGCCACAGACCCGGCCCTCCCGGTCCCCGGCACTCATGTGCAGATGGAGGTAGGGCTTGCCGTCCATCTCCGTGACGGTGCCCGTCAGGGAGACGATTTCAAAGTCGCCGGTAAAGTCGTTGGCGTGATACTCCTTTTCACCGGGATAAAAGACACCGGCGGTGAAGCTGCCCACGGCCCCCAGGGCGCTGACTTCGGCCAGGGCAATGTGCTCCCGGGCGGCTACAGCCGTCAGCTGCTCCACGATCTCTTCGCCCTTGTCCATGCGGATAACCAGAGTGTCTCCGAAACGACGGTATTCCATGAAAACTCCTCCTTTACAGGGTGCGCTCTGTGGCCCGGTACAACAGGGCGTTGCAGATGGCGGCGGCCACATTGCTGCCGCCCTTGCGGCCACGGGCTACAATGCAGGGGGCATGGCGTTCAATGACCCACTCCTTGCTCTGGACCACATTGACGAAACCAACGGGGACGCCGATAATCAAAGCCGGGTCCAGCTTGCCCTCGTCCATCAGCTCACAGATGCGGACCAGGGCCGTGGGGGCGTTGCCGATGGCAAAGATCACGGGGCCGCCGATGGCAGCGGCCTTGTCCATGGAGGCCGTGGCGCGGGTGGTGCCGTTGGCTTTGGCGGCGGCGGCCACATCCTCGTCGGCCATGAAGCAGCGGACCTCCACGCCCAGCTTCTTGCAGGCGGCCTTGTTGATGCCGGAGAAGGCCATGTTGGTGTCGGTGACAATGGTCACGCCGCCCTGTTTCAGCAGTTCCACGGTCTTTTCACAGACGTCTGTGGAGAAATACAGGCTGTCGGCGTAGTCGAAGTCGGCGGTGGTGTGGATGACGCGGCGGACCACGTCGGCCACCTTCTCGTCGATGGGGTGGGGCAGCTCGGAGGTGATGATCTCCATGCTGCGCTTTTCAATTTCGTTGGGCAGTACCCGTTCCAGTTCCATGTGCATGCTTAACCCTCCATGCCTTGTTCCAAAATGTTGTAGACGGCGTCCATATCCAGGCTGCGGCGGATGCCGTCGGCCAGAATGTCATATTGCTGTTCCTTGTACTGCTGGAAGGTGACGGTCCGGGCCGAATCCAGATTGAGGCCCCTGCGCTCCAGCAGAATGGAGATGACCCGCTGGGCCAGGTCTCCCTCGTCAAAAATGCCGTGGACATAGCTGCCCAGGACCGTACCCTTCACCGCGCCGTCGTCGCGGCCGTTGCTGAGCAGAGAAAATCCCTCGTTGTCGTGGTCCGTGGCGCCCATGTGAATCTCGTAGCCGGTGAAGTCGCTGCCGCTGAGGGCCGACCAGAAGCCGGTGATTCCATGGACCTGGCCGCTGACCCGGGTCCGGGTCTTCTCGGGCCGGAACTCCGTCACGCTGTCCAGCAGCCCCATGCCCCGCAGGGTGCCGCCATGCTCCACGCCCAGGGGGTCCCGCAGCTCGCGGCCCAGCATCTGATAGCCGCCGCAGATGGCAAAGATGGGGGTCCCGGACCGGTGCAGCTTGCAGATGGCGGCTTCCAGGCCGTTTTGGCGCATCCAAAGCAGGTCGTCCATGGTGTTTTTCGTACCGGGCAGAAGAATCAGGTCCGGATTGCCCAGCTCGGCGGCGTTGTGGACGTAGCGGACACCGGCGCAGTCGAACCGCTCCAAGGCGTCAAAGTCCGTGAAGTTGGACAGGCGGGGCAGCCGGATGACCGCCAGATCCAGGGCCTTGACGGCGGCGGTGCGGTCCAGCTTGGAGGCAAGGGAATCCTCCTCATCGATGTCCACTTGCAGCATGGGCACCACGCCCAACACCGGCTTGTGGACCAAATCCTCCAGCATCTTGAGACCGGGCCGCAGAATCTCCACATCGCCCCGGAATTTGTTGATAATCAATCCCTTGATGTGGGCCTGTTCCTCCGGCTCCAGCAGGGCCACCGTGCCGTAGAGACTGGCAAAGACGCCGCCCCGGTCGATATCGCCGGCCAGAAGCACCGGCGCGCCCACCATGCGGGCCATACCCATGTTGACAAAATCATCCTCCCTGAGGTTGATTTCGGCGGGACTGCCCGCGCCCTCGATCACGAGGATATCGTATTCCGCAGCCAGGGAATCGTATGCCTGCTGGACGGCGGGACGGAGGTTGTGCTTGTAGGCGTAATATTCGGCGGCTTTCATATTGCCCAGGACTTCGCCGTTGACGATGACCTGACTGCCCATGTCGCCGGTGGGCTTCAGCAGAATGGGATTCATCCGCACGTCGGGGGCAATCCCGGCGGCCTCGGCCTGCATGACCTGAGCCCGGCCCATTTCAAAGCCCGCGTCGGTGATAAAGCTGTTGAGGGCCATGTTCTGGCTTTTGAACGGGGCCACCTTGTGGCCGTCCTGGTGGAACACGCGGCACAGGCCGCCGGCCAGCAGGCTTTTTCCGGCGTTGGACATGGTGCCCTGAATCATAATGGACTTTGCCATGGTCATTCCTCCATACACTGGCTGACGGCGGCCAGCAGTTTTTCATTGTCCGGCGCTGTCCGGATGGCGACGCGATAATAGGTCTCGTCCAGTCCGTGATAATTGGCGCAGGAACGAATTAAAATGCCTTGTTTCCGCAGGGCCGCGTCCAGGCCGGGCTTGGCGGAAAAGAACACAAAGTTGGCCCGGCTGCCCAGGACGGTACAGCCGCAATCACACAAGCCCGCCGCCAGCCGGGGCCGTTCGGCGGCAATGAGCCGGTGGAGCCGCTCCACATAGGCCGTTTCCTGTAACGCGGCAATACCCGCCGCCTGGGCCACGGTGGAAACGCTCCAGGGCTGGCCGCACCGGGCCATATCTTGCAGCAGAGGTTCATTGGAACAGAGAGCGTAGCCCAGCCGCAGCCCCGCCATGGCATAGGTCTTGGTAAAGGCTTTCAGCAGAAACAGGTTGGGACTGTCCAGGCGGTCTTTCATGGTGTAGGCGGGGCCGTCGTCCAGCAGCGGCACAAAGCACTCGTCCAGCACCAAAATACTGCCGGCGGCTTCACAACGCTGCAATACCGTTTCCAGCAAAGCCCGGTCCACGGGCTGGCCCGTGGGATTGTTGGGCTGACAGAGAAACACCAGCTCCGGGGCCGGGTCCAGGTACGAGAGAAACGCCTCCGTTACCCGAAAATCGTCCGCCCGCTGCAAAACCGCGTGGGTGACGGCGCAGCCGCAGCTTTCCAGGGCCGTTTCATACTCGGCAAAGGTGGGCGCCGGGACCAGGGCACGTTTGGGCTTCACCGCCAGCACCAGCCGGAAAATCAAATCCGCCGCGCCGTTGCCGCAGAGGATGTGGGACGGGTCCACGCCCTCAAAGGCCCCGATGGCCGCCCGTAACCGGCGGCACAGGGGGTCCGGGTACTGGTCCGCCGTGGAAAGGCTGTCGATGACCGCCTGCCGCACTCCCTCCGGCAGCCCCAGGGGACTGACGTTGGCCGAGAAGTCCAGAGGCTCGCAGCCGTATTGGTCGAAATATCCGGCGATGTCGCCGCCGTGGGTCAGCAAAGGGAACACCCGCTTTCAAAACAAGGTAAAAATTGCCGCGCGGACAACGGCAAATAAAACCGCTGCCAACAGATAGGTCACCACCATCAGGCGGCAGGTCCGGTCAATATCCTTCGGTGCAATGGGCCGGATTTTATCGCCAATGGTGGGCTTGTGGTGGACTTCACCAAAGTAGACGGCGTCTCCGGCCAGTTCCACCCCCAACGCACCGGCACAGGCCGATTCCGTCTGGGCCGAGTTGGGACTTTTGTGCTTGCGCCGGTCCCGCTTCCAGATGCGGAACGCGTTTTTGCCGTCAAGACCGCAGAGGGCGGCGGCGGGGACCATCAGCAGAGCCGTCAGCCGGGCGGGAATGTAGTTCAATACGTCGTCCAGCCGGGCGCCGGCGGTGCCGAAGTACCGGTACCGGTCGTTGCGGTAGCCGATCATGGAGTCCATGGTGTTGGTGGCCTTATAGAGCAGGCCCAGCACCGGTCCGCCGATCATCAGATAGAACAGGGGAGCCACCAGACCATCGGTGGTGTTCTCGGCCACGGTCTCCACGGCGGCCTTGGTCACGCCTTCGGCGCTCAGATTCTCCGTGTCCCGGCCCACCAGCCAGCCCACCGCTGTCCGGGCTTCCTCGATGGAGCCGGTTTCCAATGCCTTGCGGACCTTGACGGCCTCGGTCCACAGACACCGGGCGGCGGGAATCTGATAGCACCAGAACAGGCTCAGCGCCAGAGACAGCAGGGGATGGATGCGGTACAGCAGATAGAGCAATCCCCAGGACACGCCGCCGGTAACCGCCAACACCAGAACGGCCAGGACGATACCGGCCGCCCGTTCCCCTTTAGGCGTGGCGGGGAACCGTTTGCGCAGTCCCTTCTCCAGGGCGGCAATGAGTTTACCGATATAGACCACCGGATGGGGCATCCAATGGGGGTCTCCCAGCAGCAGGTCCAAAACGAGACCGCCGAGAATCACATACAACAGTGTCACGATGACGCCTCCGTGGTGGTGAGAATTTCCCGGCGGGCCCAGTGGGCTTCGTCGGTGGTGAAGCGGCACACGCCGCCGTTGGGCACCTTCCAGTCAAAGTAGCCCTTTTTCGGTACGGCGAAGGCTTCGCCCACAGCCATGATGGTGCCGCCGTGGGCCACGATGACCAGACGGGGCCGCTGCTCGGCCAGGGCGTTGTCCACCAGCGCCGCAAAGGCATGGCAGACCCGCGCACAGAACTGTTTCCGGCTCTCGCCGCCGGGACAGGGGCCTTCACACCAGCCGTCCACCCATTCCTGATAGGACGGATCGTGGGCAAGCTCCTGATAGTTCTTGTTTTCAAAGGCGCCGAAGTCCAGTTCCCGCAGTCCTTCCACAACTTCCTGCACAGCCTGTGGAAAAAGAATGGCCGCCGTCTCTTGGGTCCGCCGGAGGGGCGTCACATACACCGCGTCCACGGTGTCGTCCAGTACCGACAGGGCCGCCCGGCCCTCGGGACATAACGGCTCGTCGGTGACGCCGATGTGGCGGTGGAGCCGGTTCCCGGCGGTGGCTCCGTGGCGTACCAGAAGAATTTCCATTTCCTCACCCCTTGATGACTTGGCCCATGCCGCAGACCACCCGAATGACCTGCGTGGCCTCTTTGGCCAATGCCACGCAGAGGCGTCCCACCCGTTCCCGGCGCTGCCGCTCCTCTTTCTCCATGGGCACCAGGCCGCAGCCAATCTCATCACAGAGGACCACTTCTTTTTGCAGAAGCGATTCCAGGGGCGTGTCCGGCTGGGATTCCAACCCGAAGAACACCGGCACAGCGTCGGCAATTTGATCGCTCATCTGCGCGTCGGAATAGCCCAGGCTGTCCCGGACGTACTGCCGTTTTCCGGCGGCGTAGCCGCCAATGACCAGAATCATAGGATGACCTCACTTCCCCGCGTGACCACCAGGGCGAACACCATCAGCAGCTCCGCCCACTGGAGGAACCAACCGGCCAGATCGCCGGTGATGCCGCCGAAAATCTTCATGGACAGGGCATAGTAAATGCCGAACATGACCAGGGCGGCCACGACGGCCCCAAAGCTGCCCAGTATCACCAGTCCCGCCGAAGCGGCTGCGGCAATCAGAATCAGGATGGTACGGCTGAGTTTTTTGGCCGCCATGTCAGAAAAGGTGTGGACCAGACCGGAGTTTTTGGCACAGGGGAACGTGGTTACCGCCGTACCGCTGAGGGCGCGGCTGAGGACGAAGCACAAGCCCAGGGACAGCAAAATACGGTTGTCCGTGGGCAGCTCCGAGCAGAGGGCCGCGAAAAACACCAGATAGGAGGCTGTGGCGATGACCGCGAAAGCGCCGCAGTGGGAATCCTTCAAAATCTCCAGCTTCCGCTCCCGGTCGGCGTGGCTGGCCAGGGCGTCCACGGTGTCACAGAAGCCGTCCAGATGGATGCCGCCGGTGACCACCACGGGAGCCAGGGCAATGCCTGCGCCGGTGAGCACCGGGCCAAAGTCCAAAACGCCGCAGAGCCACGCCCAAATCCAGACGGCAATGCCGCAAAAGATACCCACCAGGGGAAACGCCGCCATGGCGCAGCGCATATTGCGCTGGTCCCAGGCAAACTGGGGCATGGGCAGGGCGGAATACATGGACAAGGCCACGGCGATGGTTTGTAAGACAATCACGGGAGTACTCCTTTCCGGCAGAGGGGAATACCGCAGACCACCTCAAAGACGTGGTCAAACCGGGCCGCCATATGGCGGTTCAGGGCGGCCAGCAGATCAAGATAGGCCGTGGTGGACGCGTCGTAGGTGCGGCCATCGGAAAAAACGTCGTTGGTGACCACCACCAGATGGTCACACTGACCGATGAGGGATTCCAACCCCCGCTCCACGGCGGGCAGGGGGTCGTCCACTTTCTGAGAACCGAACAGCACATTGGCCGTCAGATTGCCCATGCACTCCAACAGCACCGTGCCACGCCCGGGCAGGGTGAGGGATTGGAGATCGCCGTAGTGTTCCACCGTTGTAAAGCCCAGGTGCGCCCGCTGGCGGCGGTGTTTTTCAATGCGGGCGCGGCATTCATCGTCCCAGGGTTCCATGGTCGCGATGTAATAGCGCGGCCCCGGCAGCCGGGAGACGATGGATTCGGCAAAGGTGCTTTTCCCGCTGGCGCTGCCGCCGATGACAAGATACGTCATGGCGTTACGACAGGGGCTGATACGCTTCGATGTTGGTGGCCTCGAAGGTGGTCATTTCGTTGAACACAGCCAGACCCATGTCCAGCAGGGGCATGGCGGCCACGGCGCCGGTGCCTTCGCCCAACCGCATACCGGCGGTGATCATGGGCTGCTTGCCCAGCGCTTCCAGCATCAGATGGCCCGCCGGTTCGGCGCTGACATGGCTGGCAATGAGATAGCCGCTGACGGCGGGGCAGAGTGTGACGGCAATCAGGGCCGACACAGCGGAAATAAAGCCGTCCAGAACACAGGGGATATGGTGGACCGCCGCGCCGATGCACAGACCCGCCATACCGGCGATATCGAAGCCGCCCACCTTGGCAAGTACGTCGATGGGGTCGTTCTTGTCGGGCTGATGGAGGGCAATGGCGTTTTGGATGATCTCGATCTTGTGGAGCACACCGGCTCTCGACAATCCTGCGCCGGGACCGGTCATCTCCACGGGCGGCCGCTCCAACAGGACGCTGGCTACGGCGCTGGACGTGGTGGTGTTGCCGATGCCCATTTCGCCCGTAGCCAATAGGCCGTAGCCCTGGGCTTTCAGTTCCCCAGCCAAGGCAATGCCCGTTTCCAGGCCCTGAACAGCTTGCTCCCGCGTCATGGCCCATTCTTTCGAGAAATCGTTCGTACCGGCGGCAATGCGGCAATTGCGCATCCGGGGATGGTCCACGGTGGTCATCATGCCCATGTCCACGGGGAACACGTCGGCGTGGGCAATTTTGGACATGTTGCAGACGCTGGTGTCGCCTTTGCAGACGTTGCCCGCCACAATGGCCGTGACCTCGCTGCCGGTCTGGGTGACGCCCTGAGCCACCACGCCGTTGTCGGCGCAGAACATGACCACAGCCCGTTTGGCAATGTCCGGCGTCAGGGTGCCTTGGATGGCACACAGGTCCATGACGGCATCCTCCAGGAGGCCCAAACTCCCCAGGGGCTTCGCCACGGCGTTCCATTTTTCCTGGGCCTTCTGCCGCATGGCGGCGTCAATGGGCTGGATGGCTGCAAGGGCTTCGTTCAAAGTCATGTTACTGCACTCCTCTCATGCGGCGCACAAATCGCCGCGCAAAGTCCGGATTGGCCGGAAAGTAAAGATGGGGAAATCCGGCAAACAGGGTGTCTGTGGCGTGGATGCACTCCCAGCCCCGGCCCGTGACGGGCTTTTCAGCGTGGAAATCCGTACCGTTGCTGTCGGAATCGAAGTAGTGGAACTCATGGGCGCGGATGGTTTCTCCCGCACCGCAGAGCAGATTGTCCTGGTTCGCCGTCAGCGTTATATAGCCGAACCGACGCAATTTTCCGGTGTTGCGGCACCCGCCGGGAATCACGCCCACCATGGGGAACGTGCCGTCCTCGCCGGTCATCTCCTGGTGAAGGTAGAGGAAGCCGCCGCATTCGGCAAAGGTGGGCAATCCCGCCCGGATGGCTTCGGCAATGTGCTCCCGCATGGCGACATTCTCTGAAAGCTGTTTCGTGTACAGCTCCGGATATCCGCCGCCCAGGTACAGGCCGTCACAGGGGGGCAGTTCCTGATCGGTCAGGGGAGAAAACTCCACGATCTTCGCGCCAAGGGCCTGCAAAAGCCGGAGATTTTCCCGATAGTAGAAACAAAACGCCTTGTCCTTGGCCACGGCCAGCACCGGGCCGTCAGTCCGTTCCGGTACCGTTTCCGCTTCCTCCCAATGGAGGGGCGGGGCGGAGCGGGCCAAATGCAACAGGGCTTCCAAATCCACGGTTTCCGTCAGGGTTTCCGCCAGAGTCCGAAGCTTTTCCTGTAAATCCGCCACCTCCTGGGCCGTTACCAGTCCCAAATGGCGGCTTTCCAAGGCGCACTGGGGCAGGGCGGGCAGATAGCCCAAAACGGGAATGCCACATTCCTCTCCGATGGCCTTTTGCAGCATGGGAAATTGCATGGCCGAGCAGCGGTTCAGCAGTACCGCCTGGATGTTGCTGGGCTTGCGGAACTCCAGAAAGCCCTTCAATTGGGCGCAGAGAGAAAGGGACGTGCCCCGGGCGTCCAGCACCAGAACGACCGGCGTTTCCGTGGCCGCGGCCACATGGTAGGCCGAGGCCCGGTCGGTGACGCCGCCGAGGCCGTCGTAATAGCCCATGACGCCCTCCAAAACAGCGATCTCGCAGCCGTCGGCGGACTGGGCCAGCAGATGGCGGGCCGTGTCTTCCGCCGTAAAGAACAGATCCAGATTGCAGCCTTTGGCCCCAATGACCTCGCTGTGGAACAGGGGGTCGATGTAGTCGGGTCCGCATTTACAGGCGGCGGGGTGCATGCCGCGGTTGACCAGGGCTTGCAGCAGTCCGCAGACCACCGTGGTTTTGCCCGCGCCGCTTCTGGGAGCCGCCAGCAGAACGCGGGGCAACCGGCGTTCCATCAGCCCCGCCCCCTTGCCGAAATCAGCCAGATGGGATTCTGGCCCGTCATCAGATGGTACGGTCCGGCCTTGCGGCTCCGGGCCACGGAGATTTGGGAAATCTCAAAGTGCTCCCACCGGTTATCGCCCAAAAGGGATACGGCCTTGGCAAGGGTTTCGGCGGCAATGGCGCTGACGCAGACCCGGACCTTGGGGTTCTTGTCCAGCAGCAGTTGCAGCGTGGCCGCCAGGGAGCCGCCGGATCCGCCGAGAAAGGCCGCGTCGGCGGTGGGCAGATCGAGGAGGGCCTCGGGGGCCGTGCCGGGAATCAGCCGCAGGTTGTAGACACCGAATTTTTCCCGGTTCTGTGCAATCAGCTTACAGGCTTCGTCGTTGCGCTCGATGGCGTAGACCTGGACTGACGGATGGAGCAATGCCAGTTCCATGCTGACGGAACCGGTACCGGCGCCCACGTCCCACACCACCTCGCCGGGCTGCACATCGAGAAGACCGGCAACGGCGGCGCGGACCTCCCGCTTGGTCATGGGTACGTCGCCCCGCAAAAAGCGGTCGTCGGGAATGCCGCCGCCCAAAATCGGATACGCCTTTGGTACCGCCTCCACCCATACGGCGCTGAGGGTGTGGAAGTCCTGCTGGGACAGCTCCTCCGCCGTGCCGGTGACGATGGCTTCATCGGGATAGGAAAGCCGCTGGCCCACATGGAGGACCGTGTTTCCCAGTCCGGCCACCGTCAGCTGCAAGGCAATATCCCGGGCCGTGACTACGCCGCCGGTGAGGAAAAAGGTCTCTCTGCCCTCCAGCACATGGGCCACGGCGTCGCAGTCGAGACCGTGGGCGCTGACCAGCTTCACGTCCTGCCAGGGGCGGCCCAGTTTAGCGGCCAGATACTGTACCGTAGTGATGCCGGGCAGCACCGTCACGTCGCAATCGTCCAGCAGGGGCAGCAGCTTTTTGGTGCCGCTATAGAACCCTGTGTCGCCGCTCATGATGACGCAGGCGGGAAACTCCGTCAGGGCGGCGGCGATGTCCTTGGGGTAGATGGCGGCGACCTTTTCACCGCCGCAGCCGTCGGGCAGGGAGTCCAGCAGCCGTTTGGCGCCGATGATGCGCTTGGCGCTTTGCAGGGCGTGGAGGGCTCCCACGGTCAACGTGTCCACGTTGCCCATGCCCATGCCCACGATGGTAACGGTGTTCATGAAAACGCCTCCAATCGCGTGAGAATTTCCTCCATGGTGGAGCCGTCCTCCCGGGGACGGCGCACCAGAAGGACGGCGACGCCGCAGCGTCGGGCGGCTTCCAGCTTTTCCGGGAAGCCCCCTGCCGCGCCGCCGTCCTTTGTAATCATGGAACGAATGTGGTACCGTTCCATGGTCTCCATGTTGGTTTCCAGAGAAAACGGCCCCTTGGCCGCCAAAATGTGATCGTCGTCGAGACCGGCTTTATGGCAGTCGCGGAGGGACGATTCCAGGGGCAGCACCCGGGCATAGACCCGGTTCTGATAGTCGGGAATTACCGTATAGGCGGCGATCTCCTTGCTGCCGGTGGCGGCCAGAACGTTGCCCTCGGGGACCAGCGTGCAGGCTTCGGCCACGGAATCGGCATACCGGCAGTCCGGATGCTCGCTCTCGGCCCGCAGGAGCCGCCAAAGGGTCAGACCGGTTTTTCCCGCCGCTGCCCGGATGTTGGCGCTGACGGCCACGGCGTAGGGGTGGGTGGCGTCTACGGCCACGGTGAAGCCGTCGCCCATCAGAGACTCCATGGCGGTTTCGTCCAGCCGTCCGGCATGGATGGTCACGCCGTCGGCTTCCGGCACGCATTCCGCGCCGTAGTCCGTGGCCACGCAGAGCGTCACCTGCCAGCCAAGATTGGCGGCGGCCAGGGCCAGCTCCCGGCCCTCCGTGGTGCCGCCGAAGAGCAGCAGCCGTCTCACAGCTTGGCCTCGTAGCCGCGAGGCGTCACCATCTTGCCGTTCAGGGTCTGAGTCTTCTCGTTGCCGATGAAGACGGTGCAGAACATATCCAGCTGTTCGTTCCGCAGTTCGGAGAGCGCCATGAGCTTGGACTCCTGGCCCTCCCGGCCGATGTTGCGGACCCAGCCGCAGACGGTCTCCGGCTTCTTGGCCGTCAGCAGGATATCACAGGCCTTCTGGAGATAGTCGGCCCGCTTGTGGCTGGCGGGGTTGTAGAGCGCCACGCAGAAATCGGCTTCGGCGGCGGCTTTCAAACGCTTTTCGATCAGCTCCCAGGGGGTCAGCAGGTCGCTGAGGGAGATGACGCAGAAATCATGGGAAAGGGGCGCGCCCAAAACGGCAGCGCCGGACAATGCGGCGGTGACGCCGGGGACAACGACGATATCCACGGGGGGATAGTCCTGGGCCAGCTGATAGATCAGGCAGGCCATGCCGTACACGCCGGCATCGCCGGAACAGACCATGGCCACGGTCTCGCCGCCTGCGGCCCGCTCCAACGCCATGCGGCAGCGGTCGATCTCCTTGCGCATGGGGGTGGTCAGCACGGGCTTGTCGGGATACAGGGGGACCACCAAATCCGTATAGACGGTGTAGCCGCAGAGAACGTCGGACTCCTCGAGGGCCGCCCGGGCCTGGGCCGTCATCTGATCGGCGCTGCCGGGACCAAGGCCCACTACAAACAGTTTTTTCATGGATTTTCCTCCCATTGTACGGTCAGGTCCCGGAGGGCCATGGCCATGGTGACGCCGTTGCCGGCGTTTTTCTTCAAAATCAATCGGCCGCCGCCGCTGCCCAAAACGGCGCTGCGCTCACAGACATTGTCGGTGCCGGTGGTCTTCTGGACAAAGGCCGAGGCGGAAAAATTCCCTTTTACGGTGTTGAGCTGGGCGGCGGAATAGGTGACAAACGGCAGACCCAGTTTTTCAGCCAGGGCCAGCAGGGCCGGCTCCCGGGCCTTGAGGTCGATGGAGTAGAGACCGCAGACGGCGGCAGGATCGATGCCGCCTTTGCGCAGCAGCATATCGTACGCTTCCTCCAGGGCGTCCAGGGCGATGTTTTTCCGGCAGCCTACGCCGACGCAGGCCACCGGGGGAATGAGAAACAGGGTGCTCTGGTTGGTTTTGGGCTTGATGGTGATGGCGGCGTCGTAGGGCTTTTCATGGACCAGCACCAGCCCTTCGGGAATGCGGCCCGCCGTGGGAAAATCGCAGCGGATGCGGACCGTCTTGCCCTCCAACAGCTGAGAGGACACAGTTTTGATGCCCTGGGGATTTTCCAGGGCAAAGCCCTGGGATTTGGCCCAGGTGTCAATGGCAAAGACGCCGTGGTTATCGGTGGCCGTGGTGATGACGGGAATGGCGTCAATGAGCTCTGCCACCCGCCGGGCCAATGCGTTGGCCCCGCCCAGATGGCCGGACACCAGGGGGATGCAGAACCGGCCCCGGTCGTCCAATACCAGCACCGCCGGGTCGCACGTCTTGCTTTTTAAAAAGGGGGCCACGGCCCGGACGGCGATGCCGGTGGCGCCGATGTAAATGAGGGCGTCCCGGACGGGAAAGTGTTCTTCGGTCCAGTGGCGGAAGCTGACCTTCTGCTCGCCGGTGGCGGCGGCAAGAGAAACGGTGTCGCCCTCCAGCAGCCGCTGCAATCGCCGTCCCAACGCCAGACCCGCCTGGGTAAAGGCGATGGCCGCAATGTCCATTACTTGCTGGCCTCCCGGAATTCGGTGGTGAAGGTGGGGTCGTACAGCTTGGAGCGCTCGTATTCGCTGCCCAGGAAGCCGCCCACGGTGATGAGGGCCGTCTTGGTGATGTTGTTTTCTTTGGCCGTCTGCTCCAATGTGCCGATGGTGCAGCGGAATACCTTCTCATCGGGCCAGGTGGCCTTGTAGACAATGGCGGCGGGGGTGTCGGCGGTGTAGGCACCACCGGCCAGCAGCTCCTCCACCAGCTTGGGAATCAATCCGGTGGACAGAAACAGTACCATGGTGCTGCCATGGCTGGCCAGCTTCCGCAGCGCTTCCCGCTCCGGCACCGGCGTCCGGCCCGCCATGCGGGTGATGATGACAGTCTGGCTCACGTCGGGCAGGGTATACTCGGCCTTCAACGCCGCGGCCGCACCGCAGAAGCTGGACACGCCGGGGGTTACGGCATAGTCGATACCAGCCTCGTCCAAAGCGTCCATCTGCTCCCGGATGGCGCCGTAGAGGCAGGGGTCGCCGGTGTGAAGCCGCACCACGGCCTTACCGGCCTGATGGGCGGGAATCATGACCTCCAGCACCTCTTCCAGCGTCATTTTGGCGCTGTCGTAGATGGCACAGCCCGCCTTGGCGTAGTCCAGCAGCTGGGGATTGACGAGGGAACCGGCGTACACAATGACGTCGGCCTGCTCCAGGAGCTTGGCGCCCCGGACCGTGATGAGATCGGCAGCGCCGCTGCCGGCTCCTACAAAGTGGATCATGTTCCGTTACTCCTTCACAATGATGGTGGTGAAATAGCTGATATCGTCGCTGGCGTCGTCCAGATTGTGGCACACCTGCTGATTGGGCAGGCCGCAGTTCTGAACGAGACCGGTTTTTTCTTTCAGACCGGCCGCTTCGATGGCGGCCCGGACCTCCGGCATGGAACGGCCCGTCTTCATGAGGACCTTGGTGCCATTGAGCTTCAATGCTTCATCGGTGGGACCGCTGGACGCGGGGAAGATGTGGACCGGCTGGTGCATGGTGGTCAGGCTCTGGCCCAGCGTGGCGGCCACGGCGCAGAAGCTGGTGACACCGGGAATCATCACCACGGGGAATCCGTCGGCTTCCAGCAGGTTCTTCACATAGGCGAAGGTGGAGTACACCGACACGTCGCCCAGGTTCAAAAGGGCCACGTCCCGGCCCGCTTTCAGGTGAGCGGCCACGGCATCGGCGGCGGCCCGGTGACCGGCGCGGAGTTTCTCATGGTCCCGAGTCATGGGGAAGTCCAGGGACACGATCTCTTTACCGCTCAGGTCCACGGCGCCGGAAGCGATATCCAGGGCCAGGGTTTTTTCACCGGCAGTCTTGGGCGTGGCGATGACGGGACAGGATTTGATGATGCGAACGGCTTTCAAGGTCAGCAGCTCCGGATCGCCGGGGCCGACGCTGACGCCGTATAAGGTTCCATAGGTGGTGCTCATAGTGATTGCCCCCAATCGGTTAGAATTTCTTTGGCGGTATGGGAAACGGTCAGAAGACCGTAGACATTGCTGTACGTTACAAGACCCACCCGGAGCCGTCCGGCGGCCCGGCGGGTCAGATGGGACTGGGCCGCGTCGGTGATGGAGTCCAGCACCGGCGTTCGCAGTCCCGCTTCGTCGAGAATTGCAATACAGGCGTCGGAGGTGGCGGCGTCCAGAATGCGCCGTACCTGGTCCTGGGTCGCCCCGTGGAGGGCGGCGTGGGCGGCAAACAATTCCGTCCGGCAGTCGGCCACCCGGGAATGGGTGTCCATGATGCCGCCGGAGACCTTGACCATCTTGCCCAGATGGCCCACCAGCAGCACCGTCTCAATGCCGTTGTCGCCGCACAGGTCCAACGTGTCGCCGATGAAGTTGGCGCATTTGACCTGGGGCATGGACGCAAGGCCGGGGAATTTCTGTAGGAAGTGTTCGCCGTAGTTACCGGGGGTCATAATGAGATTTTTGACCCCTTCGGCCCCGTGGACCCGGACTTCCACAGCCAGGGAATCCAACAGGGCTTTGAGACTTCTGGGCTCTACGATGCCGCCGGTCCCCAGAATGGAGATGCCGCCGGTGATGCCCAGCATGGGATTGAAGGTTTTCTTTGCCAGCTCCTCCCCGTCGGGGACGAAGATGGTGACGGCAAAACCGCCGGTGTAGCCGCAGGCGGCGGCCACTTCCGAAACGGCCTCAGCGATCATCCGCCGGGGCGTGGAGTTGATGGCGGCATTGCCCACGGGCTGATCCAGACCCGGTTTTGTGACGCGGCCCACGCCCCGGCCGCCGTCGATGGCAATGCCGCTGTCAGCCTTTTCCACGGCGGCGGCAATCCACGCCCCGCTGGTGGCGTCCACATCGTCGCCGCCGTCCTTCTGGACGGCGCAGGCGAGCTGGCCGTTTTCCGGCGGCAATGCCCGGATGGGCACGGTGACGGCGGGGCCTTTGGGCGTGACCACCGTTTCCTCGGCGGGGACAACGCCCGTCAGCAGCGCCCGGGCCGCCGCCTTGGCCGCCAGGGCGGCGCAGGTGCCGGTGGTGTAGCCGCAGCGCAGCCGTTTGCCGTCCTGGATGCGATACAGTTCAAAGGCCATGGGCCGCGCTCCTTTCGATCACAAAATGGCGTCCAAATGGGCCAGGTACAAATCGAGAATCTTCTCATATTCGCCCAAACCGCGAATGACGGCGCGGGCAGGCAGACCTGCTTCCGTGAACTGGGTTTTCCAGCTGTCGGGCTCGTCGGAGGCCATATCGTTGTTGGCGTGGTCGCCGGCCACCAGCATTAAGGGTGTCAGCACCACCCGGCGGTAGCCGCTGTCACGGACGGCATCCATCAGGGCTTCCAGGTCGGGGAAGGCCTCCACGGTGCCCACAAACACATGCTTCAACCCCGTGGCCTTGGCATGGTAGTCCATGGCGGCATAGACGGTGTTGCAGAAATGGGGCGTGCCGTGGCCCATGAGGACCAACGCCTCGTCCTCTGCCGTCTCCACGCCCTCGGCCACGGCACTGAGGACGGTCCGCAGATCGTCATCGCAGGCCAGCAGGGGCGCGGCCACGGTAATGGAGAAGAAGTTGTCGGCGTCGGCATCCAGAAACGCCCGCATCTTGTCGTACTCGTCGCCGTAGAGCAGGTGGGTGGGCAGCACCTTGATATCGGTGACGCCGTCGGCCCGCATCTTCTCCAGCGCTTCCGGCACATTGTCCACGTGCTGGCCCCGCTTTTCCAAAGCTCTCAGAATCATGGAGCTGGTCCAGGCCTCATAGACGGGACAGCCCGGATGGGCGGCGGCCACCCGGTTCAAAACGGCGGTAATGTTCTTCTCGCGGGTATCTTCAAAGGTGGTGCCGAAGCTGACCACCAGAATGGCTTCTTTCATGGTTGCAGTCTCCTCGTAAAGTCGTCTAGGGTGCGGGGGTACTGGGCGGGGGACAGCTGGGGGAACAGCAGCTGCGACACGGCAAACAGCTCCGGCTTGTGGAGCCCCGCCTGAGAAAGCAGTGCATCATCGGAGAAAATCTCCTCGATGGGGCCGTCCCGGAGAATCCGTCCGCCGGTGACCACCACGGCCCGGTCGGCCCAGCGCCAGGCAAAGGATACATCGTGGGTGGACACCACCAGGGCCAGCCCCTGTGCATGGAGTTGGGCCAGGGTGACTTCCAGCAAATCCGTATGGCCGGGGTCCAGGGAGGCCGTTGGCTCATCAAAGAGAACGACCTGGGATTCCATGGCCAGAATGTCGGCAATGGTGACCCGCTTCTTCTCGCCGCCGGACAGGTATTGGGGCGGCTGGTCCAGATAGCGGGTGACGTTCATGGCGGCGGCGGCATCCTCCACGGCCCGGGCCACCCGGTCCTGGGGCAGACCCAGGTTCATGGGGCCGAAGGAGATCTCACTGCGGACCGAAGCCCCCAGCAGCTGCTCCTCCGGGTTCTGGAACACCAGACCCACGGTTTGCCGCAGCTGCCGCAGGGATTGGCCCTTGTGGACCACGGGTTGGCCGTTTAAAAGCACCTGGCCCGATTCCGGCGTCAGGACCCCGTTGCACAGCAGCAGCAGCGTGGATTTGCCCGCGCCGTTGGCTCCCAGCAGGGCCACCCGTTCGCCGCTGTCCACGGAGAAATCGGCCTGGTACAGCGCAGGTGTGTCGCCTCGATAGGTGTAGGACACGTTTTGCAGTTGCAGGATCGGAGGATTCATCCGCGCCCCATCCTTTCCAGCAGGGCGGCCGCCAGGGGCAGGGCCACCAGCACGGCGGCGCTGCACAGGTGACCGGCCCGCAGCGGTGATTTTTGTTCCAGGAACCGCAGCGTTCCCTCATAGCAGCGGGACTGCATGGCGTCAAAGGATGCCGACGCCCGCTGAAAGGACGACACCAGCAGACTCGTCATAATGGAGGCCGTGGTGGTGAAGCTGCGGCGGAAGGTGCCGTAGCCCAGCCGGGCTGCGGCGGCAATTTTCATCTGGGACAAGGTCCCGGACAACACGAAGATATAGCGGTAAATGAGGTACATCAGCTCAATGAGCAGCTCCGGCACATGGACCCGCCCCAGGGCGGCAATGAGCTGGGGCATGGGGGTGGACAGGCACAGGGCGTACAGGCAGGACACAGAGGCCGTAGCGCCGGTGAGAATCACCAGAGTGGACACCTGGGCCTGGGCCGGAATGGTGAGATAGACCCCGAAGCAGGGGAGACTGACCACGCCGCCGGGGACAGTGGCAAAGTCGAAGAGCAGGGCCAGACCGCTGAGCAGTACAAAGGTCAGCGGCGTCAGAAACAGGCGGGCCCAGGTCCGGGCCGGCGTTCTGCCTGCCAGCACCGTCACCGCCGCCGTCAGGACCCACACCAGCAGGCTCACCAGAGGGGAGCGGGCGGCCAGGGTCAGAACGATGAGGGCGAGGGCGGTCAGGGCCTTCAGCCCGGCCGGTACGCTGTGGAGCCGGGATTGAAGGGCATAGTAGTCGATGGCGGTCCAGTCGTCATGGCTGTGACCGTGCCGCAGAGGCAGCCAGAGCAAACCGGCGGCAGCTGCGGCGGCGGTCAGGGCCAGGGCCGGGGACAGATGTCCCACAGCCAGGCCCCAGACGATGACCGCGCCCAGGAGGGCCCGCAGCATGGCTTACTCGGTCTGCCCGGCGCTGCGGTACTTGTGCCGGGCCGTCAGATAGCCCAGACCGAAGCAGATGACGCCGGAGCCAATGGCGGCCTGGAGGGCGAAGAGCAAACTCTCGGTCTCGCCGCCGGGGGGCTCCAGAATGCTGGAGGCCCAGGGCTTGTAATCGGGGTCGATGGCGGTGATGGCTTCCTCCGCCTGGCCGTCGGCGCCGCCGAACTCGGAATCCTTGATGGTCAGCAGGGGAATGCAGGCGATGGCGACGCACAGCAGCAGCAAAATGACGATGGTGAGACCTTTCTTTTTCATGCGGCGGCACCTCCCAGATAGCCCAGCTCCTTCAATTCGGGACGGGCGAGAGTTTCCAGCGCCAGGACCACAACCACAGTCAGCAGGCCCTCCACGATGGCCAGAGGCACCTGGGTCACGGCGAAAATGCCCAGGAACTCCGTCAGCGACGCGGCAAAGCCGCCGGTGGCCGACGGATGGGCCAGAGCCAGCTGCACACTGGTGACCACATAGGTCACAAGATCGCCCAACGCGGCGGCCAGGAACACGCCGACCTTACGGTTGACGCCTGTCTTGCGGCACAGGGCGTAGACGCCAAAGCTGACGAAGGGACCGACGATGGCCATGGAGAAGGTGTTGGCGCCCAGGGTGGTGAGGCCGCCGTGGGCCAGCAGCACCGCCTGGAACAGCAGAACGATGAGGCCCAGCACCGCCATGGGGGCAGGCCCGAAGAGGATGGCGCCCAGGCCGGTGCCGGTGGGGTGGCTGGAAGAGCCGGTGACACTGGGGATTTTCAGGGCCGACAGCAGGAAGCAGTATGCGCCGGCCATGGCCAGCAGCAGCAGGGTTTTGCGGTGGGTCTCCACGATTTTGCGGATGCGGGCGATGCCCAGAACGACGAAGGGCAGGCAAACCACGCCCCAGACCACGCTGTGGCCCAGGGGCAGATAGCCCTCCATGATGTGCATGGCTCCGGCGGGGACGGCCAGACAGAAGGCTGCGGCCAGAACCAGGGTCAGGCCGAACAAACGGCGTTCCATGGGTTTCATAGGGATGATACTCCTTTTCTCTTTGCGCAACAAAACGGAAAAAAAGCCCATTTCCAGGAAGGAAATGGGCTTGCAATCGTCCGTTTACGCGCAGGACCGATGTGGGCGCCAATCCATACCTCGTGGATCGATCGAACCGGCGCGGAGTCGGTGTTCTGGCTGCAAAGGAGCGACCTTTGTCACAGTGGCGGGACCGCGAGGGATTTTCACCCTACTTCCCCGAATTTCCGCACACAATCTGGTGAGAACGGTGCGGAAACGCGGACGCGCCGTCTCATGAAATTGTCACGGTAAAGTATACAACCACACGGGCCGCAAGTCAAGATTGCGGCGGGAAATTATCTGGAGCGGCCCTGGTTTCACAGAGGGAATACGGCCCGGAATCCCAGCGCGCCCAGGGAATAGGCGAAGATCATCAGGGGGCGGCAGGTGACGGTGATCAGGGCGAATTTTTTCCAGCTCATGCCGGTGGTACCGGCCAGGAAACAGAGGAAGTCGTCGGGCAGGCCCGGCAGGAAAATGGCCAGGGCAAAGAGCCGGTCGAACCGGCGGCTCTCATGGGTCCAGCGCTCGTATTTTTCGTGGAGCTTTTTGGAAAAGAGTTTGTTGAGCAGGGGCTTGCCCCAGTTGCGGGCCATGGCGAAGGCCACGAACGAGCCCAGGGCGATGCCCACATAATTGAGGACAAAGCCCAGCCAGGGACCGAAGATCAGCACACCGGCCAGACAGCTGACGCCGCCGGGCAGAATGGGGATGACCACCTGGACGGCCTGGAGGGCCAGAAAGATGGCGGCAGCGCTGCCGGCGTAGTGGTTGAGAAATGCCTGCAACGCCTCCTGGGACTGGAATACCCCCTGACGCCACAGCCAGAGCCCCAGGGCCACACAGAGGACAAACAGCGCCATGGACGCTGCGTTCATCAGTTTCTTCAATCGGTTATGGTCCATGGGTACGGGCTCCTTTCCGGTGGGATGGGTTTCCTCTATTGTACCCGTCCCGTCCTTAAAAGAAAAGTACCTGGCGGATTAAGTTTCCATTAACCCAGTCCGGCGAACAGGGGGGCCAGAATGACCGTCATGATGCCGGCCACCACAATGGTCAGGCCGCTCATGGCGCCTTCGATCTCGCCCAGCTCCAGGGCGTGGGCCGTGCCGATGGCGTGGATGCTGTTGCCGATGGCCAGGCCCTTGGCTACGGGATGGGTGACTTTTAACAGCTTCAGCACCACATCCACAATGACCACGCCGAACAGGCCTGTGATCATGACGCCCAGGGAGATGATGCCCTCCAGGCCGCCCAGCTGGGTACCCACGCCCAGGGCAATGGCCGTGGTGACGGATTTGGGTTGCAGGGAGTGGTAGATCTCCGGTGTCAGATGCAGCAGCCGGGACAGGACAGCGACGGTGACGGCACAGGCCACGCATCCGGCGCCCACGCTGATGACAATGGCCTGCCAGTGACGGCGCAGGAGCTTCAGCTGCCGGTACAGGGGCACGGCCAGGCAGACCGTGGACGGCGTCAGCAGCCACGTCAGATGGGACGCGCCCTTGGTGTAGGCGTCGTAGTCGATGTCCAAAAGAACGATGGTGGCGATGGTCAGAATGGAGGCAATCAGCAGGGGATTGACCAGGGGAGAGGGAAACCGGCGGCGCAGCCAGGTGCCGAACCAGAAATAGATGACGCTGAGCACCATGCCGAAGTAGGCCGATTCCCGGAGAATCTCATTCATGCTTCCGGCCCTCCTTTCGGGTCACCAGCGCCTGAGCCACCACACCGGTGATAATCATAACCACCAGGGTGCTGACGACGCAGACCAGGGCCACGGCCCACAGACTGTCGGCCACGCTGCCGAAGATGGGCAGTACGCTGACGGCGGGGGCGATGAACAGCATAGGCATGATCTGGATGAGAAAGTCCGCCGCCTTTTCGATGTGATGGAGCTTGACCACACCGGTGATCAGCAGCACCAGCAGCAGCAGCAGACCGTAGACGCTGCCGGGAATGGGCAGGGGGACGATCAGGCTCAGCAGCTCGCCCACAAAGGACACGGCGGCAATAATTAGAAATTGAAACATGTAAGTCATAGTTTGCGATACCTCCCGGGATAGTATACGGCGCGGGGCCGCCCGGTACAAGAGTAAAAGGGAGTGCCATAACGCGGCACTCCCGTGGGTATGAAGCCTCAGTCCAGATTGACCGGATTGCGGCTGTTGCGCAGACGGGCCATGGCACGGGCCAGCATGATCTGATTGGCCCGGAATTCCGCTTGGCTGTGGCTCTGACGCAGCGCCTCCTGGGCGCGCTTCTTGGCGCGCTCCTCTTCCATGCGGTCGATCTCCTCGGGCCAGTCGCAGGTCTGGGCGAACAGCACCACACCCTTGTGGCTGACTTCCATATAACCCTCGGAGTTGATGGCCTTTTTCCACTGGCCGTCGGCCTTGATCTGCACGGTGCCGGGACGCAGGACCACAATCATGGGCGCGTGGCCCTTGAGGACGGTCCACTCGCCGTCGTCGGCGGTGAAGGTCAACGCCTCCACGGGGCCGGAGTAGAACTGGCGCTCCGGTGTAAGAATGTCCAGAGAGAAGGTGTTATCCGCCATTGCGCTCCATCTCCTTCGCCTTTTCTATGGCCTCGTCGATGTCGCCCACCATGGAGAAGGCCGACTCGGGCAGATGGTCCACTTCGCCGTCCACGATCATCTTGAAGCTGCGGATGGTGTCCTTCAGCGGCACAAAGCGGCCCGGCTTGCCGGTGAACTGCTCGGCCACGTTCATGGGCTGGGACAGGAACTGCTGGATCTTTCTGGCCCGGTAGACAATGCGCCGGTCCTCCTCGCTCAGCTCATCCATGCCCAGAATGGCGATGATATCCTTCAGCTCGTTATACCGCTGCAAGCACTCCTGCACGCGGCGGGCCACCTCGTAATGCTCCTGACCCACGATGGCCGGGTCCAGGATGCGGGAGTTGGACTCCAGGGGGCTGACGGCGGGGTAGATGCCCATTTCCGCGATGTGACGGGACAGAACGGTGGTGGCGTCCAGGTGGGAGAAAATCGTGGCGGGGGCCGGGTCCGTCAGGTCGTCGGCGGGGACGTAGATGGCCTGCACCGACGTGATGGAACCGTTCTTGGTGGAGGTAATGCGCTCCTCCAGCTGGCCCAGCTCCTCGGCCAGGGTGGGCTGGTAGCCCACGGCGGAGGGCATACGGCCCAGCATGGCCGAAACCTCGTTGCCGGCCTGGACGTAACGGAAGATGTTGTCGATGAACAGCAGCACATCCTGGTTCATCTGATCGCGGAAATACTCGGCCATGGTCAGACCGGTCATGGCCACGCGCATACGGGATCCAGGCGGCTCGTTCATCTGGCCGAAGGCCAGGGCCGTCTTGGAGATGGCGCCGGAATCACGCATATCGTGAATCAGGTCGTTGCCCTCACGGCTTCTCTCACCGACGCCGGTGAAGACGGAATAGCCGCCGTGCTGCTTGGCGATGTTGTAGATCAGCTCCATGATAAGGACGGTCTTGCCGACGCCGGCGCCGCCGAACAGGCCGATTTTACCGCCCTTGGCGTAGGGGGTCAGCAGGTCGATGACCTTGATGCCGGTTTCAAAGAACTCAATCTTGCTGCTCTGCTCCTCAAAGGTGGGCGAGGGGCGGTAGATGCCCCAGCGCTCGCCCTCCAGGGCGGGGCCGTTGTCGATGGGATTGCCCAGCACGTCCACCACGCGGCCCAGGGTCTGCTCACCCACCGGTACCTGAATGCACTTGTGGGTGTTGGTGACCTTCATGCCGCAGTGGAGGCCGTAGGTGGATTCCAGCGCCACGCAGCGGCACTCGCCGGGGCCTGTGTGCGAGGCCACCTCCAGATGGACGCCGCTTTCGGTGGTCAGCAGGTCGTGGAGCTCCCACTGGTCGGCCAGGGGATAGAGCACGGTCAAAACAGGACCGGAAATTTGAGAAATGATTGCCTCCTGGAGTTCCTGCTCCATGGGGTTCGCCTCCTTCTTGTTCGTTTGGTCGGCCCCCTCCAGCGCCAGGGACGCGCCGCTGATTTCGGTGATCTCCTGGGTGATTTGGGTCTGGCGGGCCATATTCAGCTCCAGGTGGAGCTTTTTCAGCAGCTCGTCGGCGTTGCGGGTGGCGCTCTGCATGGCGTTCATACGGGAGTAGTGCTCCGAGGCGTAGGACTGCACCAGGGTGTCGAAAATGCGGGAAATAACGAACTGCGGAACCAGCTGGTCAAAGACCTCCTGGGGCGAAGGATTGTAGATGACGTCGTCCAGATGATCCAGCGCTTCAACATGCTGGAAATCTGTCAGACGAATGGGCAGCAGACGGGCTTTCTTCGGCTGAATGACCGGGTTACCGCCTCGGGAATAGATGGTGTAGAAAATATAGATCTCGTCGGTCTGGTTCAGATCGAAAAACTCCATGACCGGCAGGGCCAGCTGTGTGGCGTTGTACAGGGACGGGTCCTGGGCCGCGCCGGGTACCTCGTATTCCGGTTCAATGCCCCGCTTGCGGAAAAACTGGGTGGCAATCATACCGACGGTGACCACCAGCGCCTGGGGATCGTTTTTGATTTCCGCATAGGCCATATTGAGGATATTGTGGTTGTAGCTGCCGGCCATTTCCTTATCGCCCGCGATGACGATATAGGTGTGGCGGTGGCCACGGTGGTGCTGGAGATAGGGGTGCTCGATGGACTGGGACGACTCCAGAATATCCTTCATGGTGGAACGCAGCCGGCGGAAATACATGGTGTTGTACGGAATATGTACCGCGAACTTCTGCATTCTGGCCGAGGAGACCATCTGCATGGCGCTGGTGATCTTCCGCGTCTGATCGACGGCGCCGATATGGTGCCGGATCTCACTGACACTGGCCATGGATCACGCCTCCCAACGGGCGGCGAAGTCCTCAATGGCGTGCCGCAGGGTCTGGGAGACGTCGTCGGGCAGCTTCTTGCTGCGGTCGATGGATTCCATGGTATCGCCGTGGCGCTCATGGAGCCAGGGCAGCAGCTTGGTGACAAAGGACTGCATCTGAGCCACGGGGACCTTTTCCAGCCCGTCGCAGCGGAGGCACAGCAGCAGCGCCGTCTGATCCGACAGCTTGAGGATGCGCTCCTTGGGCTGCTTCAGCAGCTCCGTCATGCGGACACCCCGGTCCAGCAGCTTTTTGGTGGCGGCGTCCACGTCGGCGCCGAACTGGGCAAACACGGCCATATCCCGGTACTGGGCCACCTCCAGACGGAGGCTGCCGGACACGGCTTTCATGGCCGGATGCTGGGCGGCGCGGCCCACACGGGACACGCTGAGGCCCACGTTGACGGCGGGCCGGACGCCGGAGTGGAACAGTTCGCTCTCCAGGAAGATCTGTCCGTCGGTAATGGAGATGACGTTGGTGGGGATGTAGGCGGAGATATCGCCGGCCATGGTCTCGATGATGGGCAGGGCCGTCATGGAGCCGCCGCCCAGTTCCGGACACAGATGGGCCGCCCGCTCCAACAGACGGGAGTGCAGGTAGAACACGTCGCCGGGGTAGGCTTCACGGCCGGAGGGGCGGCGCAGCAGCAGGGACATGGTACGGTAGGCCACGGCGTGTTTGGAGAGATCGTCGTAGACCACCAGAACGTCCTTGCCCTGGTGCATGAAGTGCTCCGCCACGGCGCAGGCGGCGTAGGGGGCCAGATACTGCATGGCGGCACTGTCGGCGGCGGTGGACGCCACGACGACACAGTGCTCCAACGTGCCGCTCTCGGCCAGGGTGGTCACCAGATTGGCCACGCTGGCGGCCTTCTGGCCGATGGCGCAGTAGACGCAGATGACGCCGGTATCCTTCTGGTTGACCATGGCCGACAGGGCGATGGAGGTCTTACCGGTCTGGCGGTCGCCAATGATCAGCTCACGCTGGCCGCGGCCGATGGGGATCATGCTGTCCACGGCCAGAATGCCGGTCTCCATGGGGGTGTCCACGGGGGCGCGGTCCATGATGGCCGGGGCCGGAGATTCCACGGCCCGGGACTCCCGGGTGTGGAGGGGCTGGCCGTCCAGAGGACGGCCGATGGGGTCCACAATGCGGCCCAGCAGCTCCTTGCCCACGCCGATATCGGCCACGCGGCCGGTGCCCTGCACAGGGGAGCCGGGGCGGACGGATTCGTTGCGGGTCAGCAGGGCGGCGCCCACGCTGTTGAGCCCCAGGTCCAAGGCAATGCCATAGACGTCGTTTTCAAATTGCAGCAGCTCGCCGTACTCGGCCCGGCCAAGACCTGCCACGCGAACAATGCCGTCGGCGCAGGACTCCACGGTGCCGTAGTCGTAGCTGATCATCTCCGGCTGATAGTCCCGGAGCTTTTCCTTGAGGAAGGTTCCTAACGTGCTGGTATCGAAATTGAGCATGGTTCCCTCCCGTTACGCCAGCTTCTGCTGCATGGCCGAAAGCTGGGTCACATAGCTGAAGTCGTATACTTTGCCGTCCACCAGGGCCGCAAAGCCGCCGATGAGGGAAGAGTCGATCTCGGTGGTCAGCTCCAGATGGCAGCCCAGCAGACGCTCCAGCCGGTCGATGATGGCGGACAGCTGCTCGGCGTCGCAGGGAGCGGCCAGCTTGAGGACGCCCTTGCGGGAGCCTTCCTTGGGGGCGGAAACCAGGATGTTGCGGCGGGCCTGCTCGTCAAAGCGCAGGACACGGCCGGCCATATCCACGGCCAGATCGGCCAGTTCGCCCTTGACCTCGTCCATGGCGCGCTGCTTCTCCAGAGCGGCCTCGCTGCGGGCCTTGGACAGAATGTGGTCGGCCTCGGTTTTGGCCTCGTCGATGGCCTGCTGGCCAACGGCCTGGGCCTTCTTGCGGCCGTCGGCAATCATCTGCTCACAGGTGGCCTGAACGTCCACCAGACGGGCATCGTAATCGGCTTTGACCTTCTCGGCCTCAGCTTGCAGCCGCTGGGCCTCGGCCATTTCCTTCTGGACCCGCTCGGTACGGGCGGCCATAAAAGCCGTTACCGGCTTCCAGATCAAAACGCGGAGCAGGCCGTAGATAATCAGAATATTGACCAGATGGATGGCAATATCAATGGGATGAATGTCCAATGTTACCTCTCCTTTGCTGTAGAATGACGGACAATGCCGCTGGATCACATGGTGAACTTGATGATCAGGGCGGTGACGAAGCCGTAGATGGCGCAGGACTCGGTCAGGGCCAGGCCCAGCAGCAGCGTGGAGCTGATCTTGCCGGAGGCCTCGGGCTGACGGGCAGTGGCGTCTGCGGCCTTGCCGGTGGCGATGCCCATGCCGAGGCCTGCCAGGGCGCAGGGCAGCAGAGCCAGTGCAACAGCGATAGCAATCAATCCGGTTTCCATGATAAAATTCCTCCAAAAGATATATTTTTTAATAGGTATGATGGATAGGGGTCATTCGACGGCTTCGCCGATGAAGGTCAGCGTCAGCGTCAGGAAGATGTACGTCTGAATCAGGGGGTGGAACACGTTGAAGTAGAGGCCCAGTACGCTGGGGAAGCCGATGGCGGCGTTGCCCAGGGCCATATACAGCAGTTCCATGACGATCATGCCGCCCAGCATGTTGCCGAACAGACGGCAGGCCAGAGACACAGGCACCGCCAGATCGGAGACGATCTTGATGGGGAACACCACCGGCGTGGGCTTGGCCATGGACTTGATGCGGCCCACCAGGCCCTTCTTCTTCAGACCGAAGTAGTTGATCATCACAAAGGTGATGATGGCCATGGCAAAGGTCAGCGTGATATCGGCGGTGGGGGCGCGGACGCCCAGCAGCTCCACCATGGCGGAGCACACCATATAAATGGCCAGGGCGAAGAGGTAGGAGGGCAGATGGTCGCCCAGATCTCCCACACTGGTTTTGGTGAATTTGCAGACGGCCTCCACACAGATCTCCAGGACATTCTGGATGCCCTTGGGCTGGTCGGTCATACGGGGGATGACGAGAATCCGCACCAGCAGCGCCAGCACCAGCACCACGGCCATAATGACCCAGGTGGTGATGACGGTCTCACTGAGGGAGTAGCCGCCCACATCGTACCGGGTGGCCCAGATACTGACCTCAAATTCCTCCGACGGTACAGAACCGAAGACCAGCTGTAGAATCCGCTCTACCAGCAGCCATCCGCCGACGATGGTCATTACCGTGGCCCACAGCTTTTTCCGCTTGACGCGGCCCAGGGCGACAGCGTCTTGTTCCAGCTGCGTTTTCCTTCGGAACCAGTCAGCCAGCACGGCGCGGCGCCAGAACCATCCGACCAGGGCCAGCACGATACCCAGGGCCAGAAAGCCGTAGGTTACAATGGTTTCCTGCAACGTTCTCAATCCTTCTTTCGATTGGTCTCTCTCAACCGATACCGTACGAAGTAGACCACGGCGCCGATAATCAGAACGGTGGAGATGGTTACTGCGCAGGGCAGCAGCTGGGAGGATTGCAGTAAGGCGCACAGACCCAAACCAAAAAATGGACAAAAAAATTGCACCGCAAAGGGCCAGATCTTCAGCCGTTGGGTGCTCAGGGACCTTACGGCATAGATCAGCAGAACCAGCTGTGCCAAGCCAAAGGCCATACCTAATATAACACCAATCACGGGCCTCATACTCCTTTCCTCTACGGCGCCTGAACTTTCGGTGTGCCTGTCGTGTCGTTCACGTCTTTACTACAGTTACTAGTTATACCACGTTCTCTGGAAGCGGTCAATGGGTACCCAAAAAACTAACAAAATCTTCACGAACTGCACAAAAGCAAATGGAGCGCAAACCGTTTTTCGTAGTAAATATTGACCCAAAAAATGACCGTTTCCGCGCTACCGCCCGGCCCGCCGCCGGGCGGTAAAAATTTACAAGAATCGGGTCCAGGGGTCCATGGACGGCGGCGGCGCCGACACGGTCATGGGCGCGCCGGTGACCGGGTGGAAAAAGGACACGCTGTGGGACCAGAGACACATGGGAAATTCGTCCGGTTCCGACCAGTATTTCCGGTCCCCGGCCAGGGGCATTCCACGGCCGGAGAACTGGGCCCGAATCTGATGGGTCCGGCCGGTCCGCAGGCGGATTTCCACCAGACTGAGACCGTCGGCGGTCCCTTTGGTTTCATAGTCCAGAATGGCTTCCTGCACGCCCTTTTCCAGATGGTGGACGAGATACGTTTTCCGCTCCCGCTTGTCCCGCAGCAGCAGGTCCGTCAAGGTCCCAGCAGGCTCCGGCGGCACGCCGTGAATCACGGCCAGATACGTTTTATCAAACCGCCGGTCCCAAATCTGAGCCGACAGGGCCGAAGCCGCGTCCGCCGACCGGGCCAGGACCATGACGCCGCTGACCACCCGGTCCAGCCGGTGGACCGTGCGGATGCAATCGGTGTGCAGGGCCGTCCGGACCAGCTCCGGCATGCCGCCGGGCTCGTCGGTGGACAGGACCCCGGCGGGCTTGACGGCCACGCACAGATGGTTGTCCACGTACAGAAACTCCACGCTCATACCTCCCGGGGGCTGTCGTCCAGAATGCACAGCCGTCCCTGCCAGGGGCCGGGGGTCTGCCGCAGCGTCTCCAGAATGGACGGGTCCCAGCTGTAGTGGATGGGCACCAGACAGGGACAGTCATTGTGGGCGGCGAAATACGCGATGCCCCGGAGACCGTCGGCCTCCTGCCGCGGGTCCACGGGCAAAAAGGCCACATCCAGATGGACGCCCGCCAGATGTTCCAGTTCCAGCTTGTACGCCGTTTCCATGGCACGGTTATTCATTTCCGGTTCCCCGGACCAGTGCCACCAGTGGAGATCGCCGCTGTGGTAGATGGTGTGGCCGTCGCAGGTCACCACAAAGGCCACCCCCTGATCTGTGGAGCAGAGGGTGGAGACGGTGAGGCCCGGCAGCTCCAGCGTGGCCCGGGGACCAATCCGATGGCAGCCGTCTACCGGCGGAATGTCGTCGGACAGGACATAGGTGATGTCCGGGTACGCGTCTTTCCAGGTGAGAATGGCCCGGTTGAAGTGGTCATAGTGGCTGTGGGAGGCGAAGACCGTCACGGGCTTGCCCACCTGCTTTAGCAGGGCCGGGACGCCGCCGGGCAGCGTGTCCTGGTAGTAGTCGAAGATCAACAGATGGCGTTCCGTTTCCACGGCCACGCCGCTGTGATAGAGATAGTACAGCTTCATGGGCATCACTTGGCCGGGACGATCTCAATCCAGTAGCCGTCGGGGTCCTGGACGAAATAGATGCCCATGGCGGGGTTCTCATAGCAGATGATGCCCAGTTTCTCGTGGCGGGCGTGGACGGCGTCGTAATCGTCCACCCGCAGGGCCAGATGGTACTCCATCTCACCCAGGTTGTAGGGCTCCGTCCGGTCCCGCAGCCAGGTCAGTTCCAGCTGAAAGCCCGTTTCCCCGTCGCCCAGGTACACCAGCTTGAAGGAACCATCGTCGGCGTTCTTTTCCCGGACGGGATGAAAGTCAAAGGCGTCGGCGTAGAACCGGAGACTCCGCTCCAGGTCCAGAACGTTGAAGTTAAAGTGATCAAAGCGCATGGCCATAATACAATTCTCCTTTGCTCGATATGTGGCACCACCAGTGTACCACAGGCAGCGGCGGCCATCAATGGGCCATCGTCAAAAACCTTGCTATTGGGTGTGATTTTCAAAAACCACACAAAACCACACCAAAAAACGGGAAAACTTTTCGCGGTTTTGCTTGAATTTTTGTGGGGTTATGCTATAATTCTGTAAGACATAACCTGTTCAGTCTGTACAGTACGGAACAGTAAAGGAGAAGAACAACATGATCGTCACGAAAAAAAAGCCCATCGAAGAATTGATGGCCATGCTCGGTGATGCCAAAAAGATCGCCATCATCGGCTGCGGCAGCTGCGCCACGGCCTGCGCCACCGGCGGCGAAAAGGAAGTGGCCGAGCTGAAGAAGTACCTGGAGAGCCAGGGACGCACGGTGGTGGCCACAGCCATGTCCGACTACTGCTGCATGAACCTGACCACCAAGGGCAAGGTCAAGGGCTTTGACGCCGCCGGCGCCGAGGCGGTGGTCTGTATGGCCTGCGGCGACGGCACTCAGGTTGTCGCCAACAACGTCAAGGCCCCCACCTATCCGGCCAACAACACCATGTTCCTGGGCGAGGCCGTCAAGTTCGGCCTGTTCGAGGAGGCATGTCATCTGTGCGGCAACTGCGTCCTGGGCCAGACCGGCGGCATCTGCCCCATCACCCGCTGTGCCAAATCCCTGGTCAACGGCCCCTGCGGCGGTTCCAAGAACGGCAAGTGCGAGGTCAATCCCGAGAACGACTGCGCCTGGATCGCCATCTATAAGCGTCTGGAGCAGCAGGGCCGTCTGGACAACCTGTCCAAGACCCGCGCCGACAAGGGCTACGAGGATGTGGCCTATCCGAGAACCATCAACATCAGGGGGTAAGGGAACATGAGTCTTCTGGAAAAAGCACTGGAGAGCGGCAAGTTCGGCGTCACCGCCGAAATGGCGCCGCCCAAGGGATATGATTTCACAAAGCAGCTGGAGGACGCCCAGCTTTTGAACGGCAAGGTCCACGGCGTCAATGTCACCGATATGCAGTCCGCCAGCCTCAAGGCGTCCTCTCTGGGCCTGTGCATCAAGCTGAAGCAGGCCGGTGTGGAGCCGATTTTGCAGGTCACCGGCCGCGACCGCAGCCGGATGGCCATTATGGCCGATATACTGTCCGCCGCCGCCTTCGGCATCGATACCATGCTGGCCCTCACCGGCGACCATCCGGTGGTAGGCGACTGCAAGCAGTCCAAGCCTGTCTACGATCTGGACTCCGTGGGCATCCTCAATATGCTGTCCACCATGGAAGTCACCGACCGGGACTGCGGCGGCAACGAGCTGGACGGCGGCGCGCCCCGGTTCTACAAGGGCGCTGCCGTGACCCCCGTCTATGAGCCCATTCAGCTGCAAATCAACAAGCTGCGCCAGAAGGTGGACGCCGGTGCCAAGTACATCCAGACCCAGGGCATTTTTGATATGGAAAGCCTCAAGCGCTTCCTGGACCTGGTGGACAAGGCCAACATCAAGTGCCACATCATGGCCGGTATCATCCCCCTGAAGGCCGCCGGTATGGCAAAGTATATGAATGCCAACGTCCCCGGCATCGCCGTACCCCAGGATATGATCGACCGTCTGGAAGCCGCCGCCGCCGAGGGCAAGGAAAAGGGCGTCAAGGGCCTGCCCATGCAGCTGGGCATCGAAATGGCCGCCGAGTTTATCGCCAAGATTCACGATGAGAAGATTTGCGACGGTGTCCATATCATGGCCATCGGCGCGGAAAAGAACGTACCGACTATCCTGGAAAAGGCCGGTATCACCATCGAGTAAACCGCATTTCATAGAAAAACAAGCGGACACGCTGCCGGGATTGGGCAGCGTGTCCGTTTTTGATTGGCAGGGGGTACGCAAGAAGGCCGCCGTCCGCCACCCGCGTTGGGGTGGGGACGGCGGCCTTACGGCTGACGCCGTGGGGGCTGCGCCATCTGCGGATGGCGCTTTGGGACGATAGGGGATTTCGCCCGCTGCGGCGGGCGACTGGGGGCGCTGCCCCCTGGACCCCTGCGATTTTTTGAAAAAAATCGAGTAAAACTTTTATCTTTGGGTACGCTGGTTGTGGGTAGTGCTCAGAGCATATCGGTCAAAACCTTGACGGCCAGCAGCACCAGGGCTACGATGACCACGGGCCGCACGATTTTCGCGCCGTTGCGGATGGTCAATCCCGCGCCCACATAGTGCCCGGCAAAGGAGGCCACCGAAGCAATCAGACCAACAGCCCAATAAACCTCGCCGTACAACACGGCGGTGATCAGGGAACCGATGCCCGAGGACAGGTTGACCACCTTTACATTGCCCGACGCCGTCCGCACGTCCATCTGACCCAGGCCCGTGAAGATCAGCAGCAGGAACGTGCCGGTACCGGGGCCGTAAAAACCGTCATATGCGCCGATGACCAGGGACGCGCCCAGCACAATCCCCAGCTGCCGCCGACGGCTGATATCGCCGGGGACCTCCCGGAAACTCCGCTGCCGCAGAACCACAATGGCGACAATGGGCAGCACCACCAGCAGCAGATACTGAAGATACGTTTCCGGCATCAGCAGCTGCAAGCGGGTACCGCCCACGCTGCCCAGCAGCGCCATGGCAATGGAGGGAATGGCCAGCTTCCAATCGATGTAGCCGCTGCGGATATACCGCCCCACCGAGGCCAGGGAACCGATGGAAGCCGAAATCTTGTTGGTGCCCAAGGCCGCGTGCATGGGCAGTCCCGCCAGTAGATAGGTGGGCACAGAGATAATGCCGCCGCCACCGGCAATGGCGTCCAAAAATGAGGCCAGAAAGACGCCGCCGCAGGCAATGAGCACCATGGAGAGCGTCAGTTCCATCTCACTGACCCTCCACGCCGGGCAGGCTGTTGAGGACCTTGGCAACTCCGTCGTTGTCGTTGGTGTCCGTCAGACGGTCGGCCAGCGCCTTGGCCTCGTCGCTGCCGTTGGCCATGACCACCGCCGTACCGGCATAGCGCAGCATACCCAGATCGTTGCCGCTGTCGCCGATGGCCAGAACCTGCTCCCGCTGCAGGCCCAGGTGCTTTGCCAGCCAGGCCAGACCCGTGCCCTTGTCCACGTTGGCGGGCATCATTTCCAGGTCCACAGGATCGGAGGTGCAGAAGTAGGCGTTTATGCCGGCCAGCAGCTTCCAGGCTTCGTCCCGGACCGCTGGAGAGGGGAAGTACATATGGACTTTCGGCACGGTGCCGGTCAATTCGTCAATCCAGCGGTCATAGCCCTCCACCGGCGTGCGGGACTCGTGGATGGTGCAGTTGCCGCTGGCAGCTTCATAGCGCTCGATCTCGGCCACCCGTTCCGCCGGAGCCCAGATCTTGCCCTGCCAGTAAACCTCGTACATCACCTCCAGATGGCGCAGCCGACGCCAGCCCTCCCGGACCAGCTCCAGGGGCAGACACTCGCTGTACAGCTCCTCGCCGGAGGGACAGCGGATGACCTGGGTGCCGGTGGAGGCGACCGCATACCGGATTTGCGGCAGCTGCTCCAACATCCGGGTAAACTCACACAGGGCGCGGCCCGAGGCAAAAACCACCTCCAGACCCCGCGCGGCAGCGGCGGCCACGGCGTCAATGGTGGCCGGAGACAGGGTACGATCGCTGCGCAGCAGCGTGCCGTCCAGATCGACGGCAATCAATCGAGTTTCCATGGCGTGCTCCTTCTTCAATGCTTCAATGGGAAATGGCGGCAATTCTACTGCCGCAATCGGAGCTATTTTACCATTCACTGTGTCAAAAGACAAGAAAGAAGTACAGAGTATTTACAATTTATTCTTTTATTATAGCTATCATTGTGTTATAATGCTTTGATGAAAATTTATTTATCCTATTTATAATGCGATTTCATGCCGTTTCGGCATCTGATAACGAAAGGTGAAACAGCAATGGGTTTTTTGGACAAGATTTTCGGTTCCCACTCCGAGCGGGAGCTCAAGCGGCTCGAGAAGACCGTCAAGGCGGTCATGGACCTGGAGGCGGAATACCGGCAGCTGACCGATGAACAGCTGAAGCACAAGACCGTGGAGTTCCGGGAGCGGCTGGACCAGGGGGAGACCCTGGACGACCTGCTGCCCGAGGCCTTCGCCACGGTCCGGGAGGCAGCCGACCGCGTTTTGGGTATGCGTCCCTACCGGGTCCAGGTCATCGGCGGCATCGTCCTGCATCAGGGCCGTATCGCCGAGATGCGCACCGGTGAAGGTAAAACCCTGGTGGCCATTCTGCCCTCCTACCTCAACGCCCTGACGGGCAAGGGCGTCCATGTGGTCACCGTCAACGACTATCTGGCCCGCCGTGACTCCGAATGGATGGGCAAGGTCCACCGGTTCCTGGGCCTGAAGGTGGGCCTCATCGTCCACGGTCTCAACAGCGACCAGCGCCGCGAGGCCTACAACGCCGACATCACCTACTGCACCAACAACGAGCTGGGCTTTGACTACCTCCGCGACAACATGGCCATCTACAAGCAGGAGCAGGTCCAGCGGGAGCACAATTTCGTCATCGTCGACGAGGTGGACTCCATCCTCATCGATGAAGCTCGTACCCCCCTGATCATTTCCGGCAAGGGCGACGACTCCTCCAAGCTCTACGAGATGACCGACTTCCTGGTCAGCCGCATGAAGAAGCAGGTCTTTGCCAAGACCGACAGCAAGGAAGCCATGGACGATCTGGACTGCGACTACATCGTGGACGAGAAGGAGCGCACCGTGTCCCTGACGGCCAAGGGCATCAAGAAGGTCGAGGAATTCTTCCAGATTGAGAACCTGTCCGACATCGAGAACACCACCATCTCCCACCACGTCAACCAGGCCATGAAAGCCCGTGGTCTGATGAAGCGGGACATTGACTATGTGGTCAAGGACAACGAAGTTATCATTGTGGACGAGTTCACGGGCCGTCTGATGTATGGCCGCCGCTATAATGAGGGCCTCCATCAGGCCATCGAGGCCAAGGAGGGCGTCAAGGTCGCCGGCGAAAGCAAGACGTTGGCCACCATCACGTTCCAGAACTTCTTCCGTCTCTACGCCAAGCTGTCCGGCATGACCGGTACGGCCACCACCGAGGCCGAGGAGTTCGGCACCATCTACAACCTGGATATTGTGGAGATTCCCACCAACCTGCCGGTGGCCCGTATCGACAACCCCGACGCCGTCTACAAGACCGAGGCCGCCAAGTTCCGGGCCGTCATCAATCAGGTCAAGACCTGCCACGAGAAGGGCCAGCCGGTCTTGGTGGGCACCGTGTCCATCGAGAAGTCCGAGCTGCTGTCCCATCTGCTCAAGCGGGAGGGCATCCCCCATACGGTGCTGAACGCCAAGCACCACGAGAAGGAAGCTGAAATCGTGGCCCAGGCCGGTAAGCTGGGGGCCGTCACCATCGCCACCAACATGGCCGGCCGTGGTACCGATATCATGCTGGGCGGCAACGCCGAGTATCTCGCCAAGAGCGAACTGCGCAAGGGCGGCATGAGCGAGGAGCTGCTGGCCGAGGCCAACGCGTTCTCCGAGACCGAAGACCCCGAAATCCTGGCCGCCCGCGCCGCCTATAACGAGGCCGTGGCCCGCCACAAGGAGCAGATTGCCGCCGAATCCGAAAAGGTCCGTGCCGCCGGTGGCCTGTTCATCATCGGCACCGAGCGCCACGAATCCCGCCGTATCGATAACCAGCTGCGCGGCCGTGCCGGCCGTCAGGGCGACCCCGGCGAAACCCGGTTCTACCTGTCCCTGGAGGACGATATCATGCGTCTCTTCGGCGGCGACCGGATGGACCGTCTCAAGGGCATGATGGACAAGCTGGGCATTGAGGACGATATGCCCATCGATGCCAAGATTCTCTCCGGCGCCATTGAGAACGCCCAGAAGACCGTGGAAAGCCGCAACTTCCAGGTCCGTAAGAACGTGCTGCAATACGACGACGTCATGAACACTCAGAGAAAGGTCATCTACGAGCAGCGCGAGCAGGTGCTGGCCGGTACCGATTTGCAGAAGACCATCCAGGGTATGCTGGAGTATGTGGTCAACACCCAGGTCAACGACGCCTTCGGCGGCAGCGCCCATCTGGAGAGCGCCGAGCAGTTCGAGTCCCTGATGCACCACTTTGACAACATCTACTTCCCCAAGGGCGCCTATGCCCCGGAGAATCCCACGGCCCTCGACGCCGACACCATGGCGGCTGAAATTCTGGCCCTGTGTACCAAGACCTATGAGGAAAAGGAAGCCGCGTATACCTCCAAGGTCATGCGCGAGCTGGAGCGGGTCATCATGCTCCGCGTGGTGGACGAATACTGGATGGATCACATCGACGCCATGACCGATTTGCGCCAGGGCATCACCCTGCGGGCCTACGGCCAGCAGGACCCCGTGGTGGAGTACAAGCGCGAGGGCTACGAGATGTTCGAGGGCATGATCAACGCCATCAAGGAGGAGACCATCCGCCGTCTGTTCCTGGTGCGCATCCAGCCCCAGCAGGAGATCCGCCGCGAAAAGGTGGCCACGGTCACCTACGAGGGCGGCGCCGACGAAAATGTGGTCAAGCAGCAGCCCATGTCCAAAAAGGCCAGGGTGGGCCGGAATGATCCCTGCCCCTGCGGCAGCGGCAAGAAGTACAAGAACTGCTGCCTGGACAAGGACCTGGACGGATGATCTATGAACCGATTACGGTGGGGGGCTTCGTGTCCCCCCATCGTTTTACCGACCGGTCCGGCGGCGTCAGCACCGGCTATCTTTCCAGTCTCAATCTGGGCTTCAGCCGGGGCGACGACCGGGAGAATGTCCTGGAAAACCACCGCCGCCTGGCGAAGGCTGTGGGCTATGACGTAGAAAAACTGGTCTGCACCCACCAAATCCATACGGACACGGTCCGGGTGGTGACGGAGGCCGACTGGGGACAGGGCGTCTTTCACAGCCCCGCGCCGGAGTGCGACGGTCTGGTGACCAACGTCCCCGGCACGGCGGTCATGGCTTTCGGCGCCGACTGCACTGTGACCCTGCTGGAGGACCCGGTCACCGGCGCCGTGGGCGCCGTCCACGCCGGATGGCGCGGCACGGCCCTGGGCATTGTGGCCAAGGCCGTGGACACCATGGTGGCCGCGTTCGGCAGCCGCCGGGAGGACATTCGGGCCTGCATCGGCCCCTGTATCCAGCGCTGCTGCTTTGAGACCCGGGCCGACGTGCCGGAAGCCATGGTCAAATCACTGGGCGACGAGGCCCAGCCGGCCATTGACGACCACGGCGACGGCACCTACCATGTGGATTTGGTGGACCTGAATACCATTTGGCTGAAACGGGCCGGTATTGTGGAGCCCTGGGCGCTGCCCTACTGCACGGCCTGCGACACGGAGCGGTTCTGGTCCCATCGGAAAGTGGGCGACCGCCGGGGCGTCCAGGCGGGCGTGATTGTGTGTGCCGGGAGGAAGATGCCATGAGCCGCAAGCTGCGACTGGGGGCGCTGCTGCTGAGCTTCTGTCTGCTGATGGGCTGTGCCCTTCCGGTGGCGGAGGAAGCGGAGGAACCGCTGCAGGAGACCGTGGCAGAAGAGCCGGAGACCAAGGAGGAAAAACCCTTCGGTCTGGCCTGGGAGCCGGACGAAACGCTGAACCCCTACAGCTGCATGGTGCTGAGCAACCGCACGGTGTTGTCCCTGCTCTATGAGCCGCTATTTACCGTCAACGCCGACTTTACGGCCACGCCGTACCTCTGTGAAAGTCTGACCAGCTCCGGCGACGGCCGGACCCATACGTTGACGCTGCGCCAGGGCGTGACCTTTTCCAACGGTACGGCCCTGACGGCGGCCGACGCGGCGGCGTCCATCCGGGCGGCCCAGAACAGCGAGTACTATGGCAGCCGCCTCCAGGATATTCTGTCGGTGCAGGCCACCGGCGATTTGCAGCTGACCATCACCACCGGCTCGGCCTGCGGTTCGCTGCCGTCGCTGCTCAATGTGTATGTGGTCCAGGCGGCCACCACAGGGGATACCATTCCCGTGGGGACCGGCCCCTACCGCTGCGACGGGACCCAGCTGCTGCAAACCGACTGGTGGCGGGAGACGAAACCGCCGGTCTCCGAGGAGACCATCGGCCTGGTGTCTGTAAGCTCCGCCGCCGACATTCGGGACTCCTTTGAACGGGGCGATGTCACCCTGGTCTGCGCCGATCCCAACGCCGGCGCCCAGCTGACGTATCACACGGACTATGAGCTGTGGAACAACAACACCACCGTGCTGCAGTATGTGGGATTTAACCTCAGCAGTCCCGTTTTTGCCTATACGCCGGTGCGCACGGCGGTGACCCATGCCCTGGACCGGGATACCATCATCTCCAATACGGCCCTGGGTTTTGCCACGACGGCGACGCTTCCGGCCTCGTCCCGATGGGATGGGTACGATCAGAAGCTGGCGGCAAAGTATGGCTATGACGAGGAGGCGTTCGAGAAAATTCTCGAGTCGTCGGAGATCCGCGACTATGACGAGGACGGCATCCTGGAGATCTATACCGGCAGCGGCACCCAGTCTCTGAAAGGAACGCTGCTGGTATGCAATACGTCGGAGCAGCGGACGGCGGCGGCCCAGATGGTGGTGGATGCCCTCAACAGCCGGGGCTTTGATCTGACCGTCAAATCTCTGGACTATGACGAGTATGTTTACGCCCTGCGGACCGGCAGCTACGACCTCTACTACGGCGAGGTGCGGCTGCGGCCGGATTTTGATCTCAGCGGCTTTTTCAACGCGTCCGGCAGTCTCAGCTATGGCGGTATGGCCGACGGAACGCTGGCGACCCTCTGTGACCGGGCGGTGGAGAACATCGGCAACGTCTATGAGCTCCACTCCGAGATCATGTCGCGGGGAATGCTCTGTCCCATCCTCTGCAAGACGTATGCCATCTATTCCGGCCGTGGCCGGGTCACCAATTTGAATCCCTGTCTCGACGGCGTCTTTACGCTGCCCTACGGAGAATAACGCAATAAAAAACAAACGGTGTGCGCCGCAAGCGAGTTTGCGGCGCACACCGTTTTTGCAGGACTATGGGACAGCGGCCTTACGGCGGGCGGGTGTTTCGCCCACTGTGGCCGGCTACCGGGGACGCTGGCCCCTGGACCCTGCGATCAGGGCAGCTTACCGCCGGTGTTCCAACCGGCGGTAAGTTGCCCTATAAAAAAATCATGTAAAACTGTTATTTTGGAGCCGTACATCAACTCAGTTCGGTCATACCGTTATACAGATGGTAATATGCGCCGCCCTGTTCCAACAGCTCATCATGGTCGCCCCGCTCGATAATCCGGCCATGGTCCAGCACCATAATGGCGTTGGCGTTGCGGACCGTACTGAGCCGGTGGGCGATGACAAACACCGTCCGGCCCTCCATCAGCCGGTCCATGCCCTTTTCAATGAGCCGCTCCGTTCGGGTATCGATGTTGGACGTGGCTTCGTCGAGAATCAGCACCGGCGGGTCCGCCACCGCCGCCCGGGCAATGGCCAGAAGCTGCCGCTGGCCCTGGCTCAGATTGGCTCCATCGCCGGTGATGACCGTATCATAGCCCTGGGGCAGACGGGTGATAAAGGAGTGGGCGTTGGCGATTTTGGCGGCTTCGATGACCTCTTCCTCGGTGGCGTCCAGCTTGCCGAACCGGATGTTGTCGGCAATGGTGCCGGAAAACAGGTGGGTGTCCTGGAGGACGATGCCGAGACTGCGGCGCAGGTCCGCTTTGGCAATGTCCCGCACGTCCAGACCGTCATAGGTGATGACGCCGCCGTTGACGTCGTAGAATCGGTTGATGAGGTTGGTGATGGTGGTCTTGCCCGCGCCGGTGGAGCCGACAAAGGCGATTTTCTGGCCCGGCTTGGCGTAGAGACTGACGCCCTGGAGAATCAGCCGGTCCGGCGTATACCCGAAGTCCACATGGTCAAAACGCACGTCGCCCCGCAGGGGTACCAGAGAGCCGTCGGGCTTCTGCCAGGCCCATCGGCCCGTCTTTTCCGTGCAGGCCGTCAGGCCCTCCGGCGTCTCCCGGACACAGGTCAGGTGAATGTTGCCCTCGTCCACCTCCGGCTGTTCCTGCAAGACGGTGAAAATCCGCTCCGCGCCAGCCAGGGCCGACAGCACCATGCCGCTCTGCTGGGTCAGCTGGTTGATGGGCAGCGCCGCCTGTCGGACGAAGACCAGATAGGTGGCCAGACTGCCCACGTCGGTCATGCCCCACAGGGCCATCAGTCCGCCCAGCACCGCCACAATGGCGTAGTTGATATAGGAGATGCTGACCACCGCCGGAACCTGCGTGCCTGCGTAACTCTGGGCGCCGGTACCGGCCTGGCGAAGGGCTTCGTTGTATTCGCTGAAGTCCCGCAGGTTTGCGGCTTCGTGGTTAAAGACCTTGACCACCTTCTGGCCGCTGACCATCTCCTCAATGTATCCGTCCAGACGGCCCAGGTGTTCCTGCTGCCGGGCAAAGTACCGGCGGCTGCGACGGCTGGAATACTGGATATAGGCGAACATGGCGCCGTAGCTGACGGTGACGATCAGGGAAAGACGCCAGTTGAGAATATACAGCAGCACCAGCAGGCCCACCACCTGGATAAAGGTCTGGATGACCATGGCGAAGCTGTTGTTCAGCGCGTCGGAAACCGTGTCCACATCGTTGGTGAAATAGCTCATGGTGTCGCCGTGGCGGCGGCTGTCGAAGAAGGACAGGGGCAGCGTCTGCAAATGGGAAAACAGGTCCCGGCGGATGTCATAGAGGATTTTCTGGGCGGCCCGAACCATGGTCTGGGTGTAGCCCAATGCCGCCAGAACACCGGCGCCGTAGATGGCGGCGGCGATAAGGACGCCCCGGACCAGCGCCCCGCCGTCGCCGCCGGCCAGACTGTTGACGATGGGCCGGATCATATAGGTACCCAGCAGATTGGCCAGGGCGCTGACGGCGGCCAGGACGCCCACAATGACCATGAGGACCGTATGGCGGCCCATGTAGCGGGCCAGGGAACGGACGGTACGGCCCAGGTTTTCCGGCCGCTTATTGGTGGGTCTGGCCATGGCCGTCGCCTCCTTTCACCTGGGAATGGTAGATCTCCTGGTAGATGGGGTCCGTGGCCAGGAGGGTGTCGTGGTTGCCGACGGCGTGAACCTTGCCGTCGTCCAGAATCACAATGACGTCGGCGTTCTGCACCGACGTGATGCGCTGGGCAATGATGAGCTTCGTCACATCCCGGCGCTGGGCCAGGGCCGTGCGGATTTTGGCCTCGGTAGCCATGTCCACGGCGGAGGTGGAATCGTCAAAAATCAGGATTTTCGGCGATTTCAGCAAGGCGCGGGCGATGCACAGCCGCTGTTTCTGGCCGCCGGACACGTTGACACCGCCCTGGCCCAAATCGCTGTCCAGCCCCTTGGGCATCCGCTTTAGAAATTCATCGGCACAGGCCGTGCGACAGGCGTCCCACAATTCCTCGTCGGTGGCATCGGCATTGCCCCACTGGAGATTTTCCCGGACGGTGCCGGAAAACAGAACGTTTTTCTGCAATACGATACCCACGGCCTCCCGCAGGGCGTGGAGATCGTAGTCCCGCACGTCCCGGCCGCCTACCCGCAGCGTGCCGCCGGTGACGTCGTAGAGCCGGGGAATCAGCTGCACCAGCGTCGTCTTGGCCGAGCCGGTGCCGCCCAGAATGCCCACGGTCTGGCCTGAACGGATGTGGAGGTCCACATGGCTCAGGGCGTCGGTCTTGGCGTCGGCAGAGTAGCGGAAGGAGACGTCGTCAAAGTCGATGGAGCCGTCGGCCACCTCGGTGACGGCGTTGGCGGGATTGTCGATGGCCGGGACCTCGTCCAAAACCTCCAGAATCCGGTGGCAGCTGGCCAGGGACCGGGTCAGCAGCAAAAAGACGTTGGACACCAGCATCAGGGAGTTCATCACCTGCATGACGTAGCTGAGAAAGCCCGTCAGCTGGCCCACTTCCAGGGTACCGGCAAGAATCATTCGGCCGCCGAACCACAGCAGCAGCACCGTGGCCCCGTACATGGTCAGCTGAAAGGCCGGTGTGTTGAGGACAGCGGTTTTGAAGGTGTAGCGGCTGGCTTCCATCAGCCCGCTGTTGACCGTCTCAAAGCGGTCCTTGGCGTAGTCCTCCCGGACAAAGGCCTTGATGGCCCGCATGGCCGTCAAATGCTCCTGGACCACGTTGTTCATCCGGTCCACGGCCTTTTGCAGCACCCGGTAGGAGGGGGCCACCTTCCGGACGATGGCCCAGAGGATGACGGCCAGCACCGGCACGCACAGGAAGAAGATCACCGCCAGGGGCGGGCTCATGTAAAAGGACAGGGCCAGGCCCATCAGCAGCATGACGGGGCTGCGGAACACGGCGCGAAAGCCCGTATTAAAGGCGTTTTGCAGCACCGTCACGTCGGTGGTCATGCGGGTGACGAGAGACGATGTCTCAAAGTGGTCCAGATTGGAAAAGGCCAGCTTCTGGACCGCCTCATACTGGGCCCGGCGCAGGTCGGCGCCGAAGCCGTAGGAGGCCCGGGCCGCGTACCGGGCCTGCAAAAAGCCGGTGACCAGGGAGATCAGGGCGAAAAGACCCATGAGCACGCCCTGGTGAAGCATCAGGGGAATGTCCTCATTGGCTACGCCCTCGTCGATGAGCGTGGCCATCAGCACGGGGATAAACAGTTCAAAGGCTGTCTCCACCAGCACCAGCAGAGCGGCCAGAATCAGATACCGTCTCTGGGGACGGAAATAGTGGGCTAGGCGGCGCAGGTCCTTCAAGGCGTCTCCTCCTCTCCCTCAGCGCCCCGGAGATTCCGGTAGGCGCGGTTCAGAAACCGGCTGAACTGCTCCTGTTCCGCTTCGGTGAAGCCCCGGAGCATCTGGGCTTCCAGCTCCTGGCAGCGGACCTCCCAGGCGCTCTGGGCCGCCCGTCCGGCGTCGGTCAGCTCGATCAGCCCTGAGCGGCGGTCGTGCTTGGCGGCGCTGCGGACGATCAGCCCGTTGCGCTCCAAAGCGTCCAGCATCCGGCACACGGCCGAGGGGTCGATTTCAAAATACTCTGCCAGGGTTTTCTGGGTACAGGGGCCGTTGCGGACCAGATACGTCAGCAGTTTGGGCTGTCCGGCTCCCAGGCCGATTTCGGCCAGGTGCCGCCCCAGATAGCTGCGCTGGGCGTGAAAGGCCCGGTATAACAGCATGTGAAAGGACCGTTCCATGGGTTCCTCCTTCTTTGATACGTCAATAATTGATATGTCAATTAGATTATATAGATGGAACAAAAAAAGTCAAGGGGGTTGCATTTTATTGTATAATTGGATATGCTGTTGGGAGAAACCCAAGGGAAAGGAACAACCAATGCGAAAGATTTTAACAGCCATGTCCGGCGGCGTGGACAGCGCCGTGACGGCGGGCCTGCTCCGGCAGATGGGATACGAGCCCGGCGGGGCCACCATGCTCCTGCGCCCCGGCGGAGAGAGCGAGGCCGCCGACGCCGCAGCCGCCGCCCGGCGGCTGAACCTGGAATTTCACTGTTTTCAGTGGCAGCCGGAGTTTGAACGGATGGTCATTGCGCCCTTTGCGCAGGTCTATCAGCAGGGCGGCACGCCCAACCCCTGCATTTTCTGCAACAAGGCGCTGAAATTCGGAAAATTTCTCGATGCGGCGCTGGAACTGGGCTATGACGGCATGGCAACGGGCCACTATGCCCGCATCGAGCAGGACCCGGAGACGGGCCGCTATCTGCTGAAAACGGCCAGGGACAATGCCAAGGACCAGACGTATATGCTGGCGGGTTTGAGCCAGTACCAGTTGGGCCATACGGTCCTGCCTCTGGGCAGCTATACCAAGGCGGAAGTCCGGCAGCAGGCCGAAGCCATGGGCCTGCTGGAGCAGCAGGTGAAAAAGGACTCCCAGGACATCTGTTTTGTCCCCGACGGGGACTATATGGGCTTTCTGTGCCGGTGGGGCCTGGAGCCCCAGCCGGGCAATTTTATCGACCCCGACGGCACGGTGCTGGGACCCCACCGGGGCTATGAGGGCTATACCATCGGCCAGCGGCGGGGATTGGAGATTGCCGCCGGGCGGCGTGTGTATGTCCTGTCCAAGCCGCGGCCCGATGTGGTGGTGGGAGACAGCGACGCCCTGTTCACCACCGATGTGACGGTGACGGGGACCAACTGGATTCCCTGGGAGCAGCCGCCGGAGCAGTTCCGTGCGTCGGTCAAGCTGCGCTATACGGCCAAACCGGCAGCCTGCACCGTCACGGTGACGGACAGCGGCGCGCAGCTGGTGTTCGACGAGCCCCAGCGGGCCGTGACGCCGGGTCAGGCGGCGGTGTTTTATGATGGAGAGCTGGTACTGGGAAGCGGTACCATAGTATGAGAAAGGAAGGATCAACCATGTCTGAAATCAAAGCGGTGGTTCTGGCCGCCGGCAAGGGTACCCGGATGCAGTCCGAATCCTGCCATATGCCCAAGGTGCTGCGGGAGGCCTGCGGCAAGCCGCTGCTGTACCATGTCCTGACCCAGCTGGACTTTATCGCCCCGGAGAACACGGTGCTGGTGGTGGGATATCTCCATGAGCTGGTGGAGCAGGCGTTCCCCGGCTATCCCACGGCGCTGCAGGAGCCGCAGATGGGCACCGGCCACGCCGTCCAGTGCGCCAAAGAGCACCTGAAAGACTTTGACGGCACGGTGCTGGTGTGCTATGGCGACATGCCCCTGGTGCGCAAGGAGGTCTATGAATCCCTGCTGCGGGAGCACGCCGCCTCCGGCGCACAGTGTACCCTGCTGTCGGGCACCTGTGAGGACTATCTGCCCTATGGCCGCGTGCTCATGGATGGGGACAACAATTTCATCGGCGTGGTAGAGGACCGGGACTGCACTGAGGAGCAGAAGAAAATCCGCGATCTGAACGTGGGCATCTACGCGTTTGACTGCAAGGCGCTGCTGGAAGCGCTGGACAAGCTCCAGAACAACAACGCCCAGAAGGAATATTATCTCACCGACGCTCCGGCGCTGATTCAGGCCGCCGGCGGCAAGGTCAAGGTCTGCAAGGCCGTGCTCAATGAGCAGATCATCGGTGTCAACACTCCGGAGCAGCTGGCCCAGACGGAGCACTTCCTCCGGCAGCAGGGCAGAGCGTAACGGAGAGAGGGAATGAAGGCCATCAAACGTTGCACCCGTTGTGCGGTATAGTGATACCGGGTACTGAAAACGTTCCCAATCGCTTCGATATACGATTTTGGGATACCGATTCAGGCAGCGCCCAAAGAAGTGACTGCTTTTTTCGAGAGAACCCTTAAATACTACGTTCAATCGGTCGATATACAGAGTTCCGTATTGCCGCATACAGGAAAAGGGAGTGTAATCCATGTATAATTACCGCCGGAATTTAGTGATTTTTAGTGTTGTTTTGCTGCTGGGACTGGGCCGCTCGGTTTTCTTTTTCCAGGGGCTCAGCACATGGCCGCAGATGTTCCAAAGCGGCGTGCTTCCTACAGGGACGCTGGTCCTGCTGCTGCTGTGCGACGCGCTGACCAGTGTGGGTGCAGTCGTTTCCGGTATTGTGGGAATCTGCCTGAGAAAAAAGGATAAGGGACTCATTCCTTGGAGCATCCTGGCCTTTTTGGTGTGCATCGCATTCTTTGCCAATGCAATGCTGTTGATCGCTAACAGCAGCGGAGAGTATAGTAATTACACCAGCCGCAGAGGCATTGCCTATCTGGCGGCGCTCCCCGCACTGCAGGGACTTTGCTACATCGGCGTTGAGAAAAACTGGGCTGCAAAGTTCCAGAGAAACTGACAAAAAACAATATGCGGTACCGGCTCGCAACAATCCATTCAGCGTATTCCTGAACAGGCCCTCCGGGGCCTGTTTTTTGTTGTGCAAAAAATCAGGAATGCGCCTTCCAGTTTGCCCAGTTTCGAGGTGTGCGGAAAGCGCATAACGGTTTATGCGGTTTCCCGGCGGGAGACGCGGAACGTCTGGATTTTGTCGATTAAAAACGAGGACAGGGTCACGGTGATGAGAGAATAGGCGATGCGCTGCCAGGGGATATAGCTGAGGGACAGCAGCAGCACCGTCAGGTCCGTAGCCAGATAGGCAATGGCAATGCGGCAGCCGCTGACCTTGGCAATGATCAGGGCCAGGGCGTCATCGCCGCCGGAAGCGCCGCCCTCCCGGACCACCAGCCCCACGCCCACGCCCACGAAGAGCCCGCCCAGCAGACAGGCCGCCAGGGGATAGGGGGACAGGTCCGGCAGCACATAGCCAAACCATTCATAGATGTTGTAACAGGCCGAAAATCCCACACTGGCTACCAGGGCGTTTTTCAGAAAGGCTTTGCCCAGGAGCCGGAAGCCGAAAATGTAGCAGGTGATATCCAGAATCAGGCCGGAAATACCCGGTGTGATGTGGAACCAGTGCTGAATCAGCAGCGTCATACCCAGGACGCCGCCCTCGGTGATGGCGGTCCGGCTGTGGACGTTGTACAGGCCAAAGGCCAGAATGGCTACGCCCAGCAGCAGCGTCCCGTAGTGGCGCAATGCGTTGCGGCGTGCGTTCGTCGTCATGATAAAACCTCCTTCTATCCGACAGCTACAGTATAAACCATACAGTAACTGTACAGTCAAGGGGCATTACAAAAAAAGGGACACCGTGCCATACGGTGTCCCTTCGGCGTGTTTGGCGGGGCGGTCACGCCACTTCGTAACCGGCCTCGGTGATGGCGGCCCGGATGGCGCCCTCCAGGGCGGCATCGGAGACGGTGCAGGTGACGGTTTTGGCCTCCAGGTCCACCTTGGCGGCGGAAGCGCCGGCATCGGTGGCGGCCTTTTCCACCCGGGCGGCACAGTGTCCGCACATCATACCGTTGACAGTGATGGTCAGTTCTTGCATGGTTTCGTTCCTCCTGACAGATTCTTGTGGGATGGGTTGTGGAATAGTCCGCAGGCTGGGCCGGAAGGACCGCAGCCGCAGGGCATTGGTGACGACGCAGACCGAGCTGAGGCTCATGGCCGCGGCGGCAAACATGGGGGACAGCTGCAAATGGAACAGCGGATACAGCGCGCCCGCCGCCACCGGAATGCAGATGACATTATAAAAGAACGCCCAGAACAGATTTTCCTTGATGTTGCGGATGGTGGCACGGGACAATTCCACGGCCGTCACCGCGTCGGTGAGACTGCTCTTCATCAAGACGATGTCGGCGGACTCCATGGCGATGTCCGCACCCGCGCCGATGGCTAAACCCACGTCGGCACGAGCCAGGGCCGGGGCGTCATTGATGCCGTCGCCCACCATGGCTACCTTATGGCCCTCCTGCTGGAGCCGGGCCACATGGCGCTCCTTGTCCGTGGGCAGGACCTCGGCAATGACATTGTCGAGACCCAGCTGGCGGCCGATGGCCTTGGCGGTCCGCTCGTTGTCGCCGGTCAGCAGCACCACCGAAAGGCCCAGCTTGGAGAATCCCTCGATGGCGGCGGCGCTGGTGTCCTTCACCGTGTCGGCCACGGCGATCATGCCCACCAATTCCCCATTCCGGACGAAGTACAGGGGCGTTTTGCCCGCTTCGGCCAGGGCGTCGGATTGGGCGGCCACGGCGGAATCATCCAGGGACAGCTCTTTGAGAAAGGCCCGGTTGCCGGCGGCCCAGGGGGTTCCGTCCAGGGTGGCCCGGACGCCCTTGCCATGGACGGCGGCAAAGTCCGCCACAGGGGAGCGGGACAGGCCCCGGCGTTCCGCTTCGGCCACAATGGCCGCGCCCAAGGGGTGCTCCGACGGATATTCCACGCTGGCGGCAGCCTGTAACAGAGCCGTCTCGCTGAGATCAGACAGGGGAAGCACATCGGTGACCTTGGGTTTGCCCTCGGTGACGGTGCCGGTCTTGTCGAGGACGATGGTATCCACGTCCCGCAGCGTTTCCAGCGCTTCGGCGGATTTGATGAGGATGCCGTGCTCCGCGCCCTTGCCGGTGCCGACCATAATGGCGACGGGGGTGGCAAGACCCAGGGCGCAGGGGCAGGAGATGACCAGTACCGCCACGGCGGAGGTCAGGGCCTGCCCGATGCTGTGGCCGGTGACCAGCCAGACAATGGCCGTCAAAAGGGAAATGGACATGACCACCGGTACAAAGATACCGGAAACCTTGTCGGCCAGCCGGGCAATGGGGGCCTTGGACCCGGCGGCGTCCTCCACCAGCCGGACCATCTGGGAAAGGGTGGTGTCCTGGCCCACCCGGGTGGCCCGGACCGTCAGAACGCCGGAGCCGTTGACCGACGCGGAGATCACCGTGTCGCCGGGGCCTTTGTCAACCGGGATGGATTCGCCGGTGAGGGCCGACTGATCGACCGCCGACTGGCCCTCCACCACCACGCCGTCCACGGGCATGGCCTTGCCTGGCCGCACCAGCAGCAAATCGCCCAGCTGCACCTGCTCCACGGGAATCTCCACCTCGCCGCCGTCCCGCAGGACCGTGGCCGTCTTGGGGGACAAATCCAGCAGTCGGGCAATGGCCTGGCCCGTGCGGCCCTTGGAGCGGGTCTCCAGGAATTTGCCCACGGTGATGAGGGTGACGATCATGGCCGCCGATTCAAAGTACAGCTCCATGGTGTACTTTTCCACCAGGTCCATACGGTCGTGGCCCAGTCCGTAGCCGATGGCGTACAGGGCGGCGATACCGTAAACCACCGCCGCCGACGCGCCCACGGCAATCAGAGAATCCATGTTGGGCGAACGGTTCCACAGGGCCTTGAAGCCCACCCGGAAGTATTTTTGATTGATAATCAGCGGCGGCAGCGTCAGCAAAAAGGCTGTCAGGGCGAAGATCAACGCGTTTTCTGTCCCGTGGAAGATATGGGGCAGGGGCCAGCCCATCATGTGACCCATGGACAGATAGAACAGCGGTACCATAAAGACAACCGACCAGATCAGGCGTTGTTTCATGGACTTTAATTCCGCTTCGTTGTTGGGCTGGGCGGGGGCCATGGGGGCGGCGGCGTTGGTCTGGGGCAGGGAAGCGCCGTATCCGGCTTTGACCACGGCATCAATGATGGGTTGGCTGTCGCCGTCGTGTTCCACCACCATGGACCCGCCCAGGAGATTGACGTTGACCGAGCAGACGCCGGGCACCTGTTTGACGGCCTTTTCCACGTGGGCCGAACAGGCGGCGCAGGTCATGCCGGTGACGGTAAATTTTTCTTTCTGCATGGTCTCACCTCACTTGAGGATTTTCTGGAGCATGGCCACCAGCTCGTCGATTTTCTCGTCTCGCTGCTCCTGGGTTTCGGCGGCGCTGACACAGTGCTTTAAATGGGCCGTCAGCACCTGCCGGTTGACGGTGGTCAAAAGGGCCGTGGTGGCCATCAACTGCTGGGAAATATCCATACAGTACCGGTCCTCTTCCACCATTCTGATGATGCCGTCAATCTGGCCCCGGGCCGTCTTCAACAGCCGCAGGACCTGCTTGGGGTCTGCCATCATGGGAACTACCTCCTGGAGTAACACCCCTCTGGGGTGTAGTGTTTATGGCCGCATTATACAACGGCACCGGCCGGTTGTCAAGGGGTATGACCTAGAAAAGCAGTAGGAAAATAATGCGGGCGACGGTGTAAAGACATTAACGCCAAAAAGACCGGGCTGGAAACAGGGGTTTTTGTGCAATTCTCAATGGCGGAAAGAAAATTCCTTGACATTGCAAAAATAGGGGGTTATTCTTAGTTTGTACTGCCTTTTTGCAGTTTTATGAGGTGATTTAGATTGAATAAAGAAATTCGCGTCGGTCTGGATATCGGCTCCACCACCCTCAAGGCAGTGGCCCTGGACGACACCGGCGCGCTCCTGTATGAAAAGTACGAACGACACTATTCCATGATTACGGAGAAGGCCGCCGCCATGCTCCGGGACATCGCAAACACCATCGGTACCGGTGACGTGCGCTTTGCCATTTCCGGCTCCGCCGGTATGGGGCTGGCCGAACGGCTGGGACTGGCCTTCCAGCAGGAGGTCTACGCCACCCGCCAGGCGGTGGAAAGCGTCTTGGGCGACGTGGACACGGTCATTGAGCTGGGCGGCGAGGACGCCAAAATCCTGTTCCTGACCAACAACGGCCGCAAGGATTTGGAAGTGCGCATGAACGGCAGCTGCGCCGGCGGCACCGGCGCATTCATCGACCAGATGGCCACGCTGCTGAACGTGACGCCGGACCAACTCAACGATCTGGCCGCCCACTATGAAAAGCTCTATTCCGTGGCGTCCCGCTGCGGCGTCTTCGCCAAGTCCGACATTCAGCCTCTGCTGAACCAGGGCGCAAAGAAGGAGGACGTGGCCGCCAGTATCCTGGCCGCCGTGGTCAACCAGACCATTGCCGGTCTGGCCCAGGGCCGTCAGATCGCCGGGCGGGTGGTCTACCTGGGCGGCCCCCTGACGTTCCTGCCGGAACTGCGCAACAGCTTCGACCGGATTCTGGGCCTGAAGGGCATCTGCCCCGATCACTCCCTGTACTTCGTGGCCCGGGGCGCGGCGGAGCTGGCCGACTCCCGGGTGAACCTGGAGGAGCTGGCCGCCACGCTGGACGCGGCAGTGGCCGGCAACGATTACAAGTCCTGCAAGCCCCTCTTTGCCAACGAGGAGGAGTATCAGGAGTTCAAAACCCGCCACGACGCCGACCGGGTGGAAACCGTCGAGGACCCCGGCTACAGCGGAAAAACCTATCTGGGCGTGGACGCCGGTTCCACCACCGTCAAGGCCGTGCTCATGCGGGAGGATGAGCAGATTCTCTATACCTCCTATCTCCCCAACGGCGGCAATCCGGTGCCCCTGGTCAAGGAGTTCCTGGAGACGGTCTACCGGAAATTCCCCAACATGACCATTGCCGGGGCGGCCTCCACCGGCTACGGCGAGGACATGGTCCGCAGCGCCTTCTGCTTCGACACGTCTCTCGTTGAGACCATGGCCCATTTTGCCGCGGCGAAAAAGTTCCAGCCCGACGTGGACTTTATCATCGACATCGGCGGCCAGGATATCAAGTGCTTCCAAATTCGGGGCGGCGTCATCGACAACATTTTCCTCAATGAGGCCTGTTCCTCCGGCTGCGGCTCCTTTTTGCAGACCTTCGCCGGGGCCTTGGGCTATTCCATTGCCGACTTTGCCCAACGGGGCATCTACGCCGACAATCCCGTGGACCTGGGTTCCCGCTGCACGGTCTTTATGAACTCCTCCGTCAAGCAGGCCCAGAAGGACGGCGCTTCCATTGAGAATATCTCGGCGGGCCTGTCCGTCAGCGTCGTGAAGAACGCCATCTATAAGGTCATTCGGGCCGCCAACGGCGATGCACTCGGAAAGCACATCGTGGTCCAGGGCGGTACGTTCCTCAACGATGCCGTGCTGCGGGCCTTTGAGCAGGAGATCGGTCGCAACGTCACCCGGCCCAACATCGCCGGATTGATGGGCGCCTACGGCGCGGCCCTCTACGCCAAGCGCAAGGCCACCGGCGGCAAGAGCACGGTGCTGAATGTGGAGGGGCTGGCAAAGTTCACCCACCAGGTGCGGAATATCACCTGCAACGGCTGCGAAAACCACTGTTCCCTGACCATCAACACCTTCGACGGCGGCCGCCGGTTCATCGGCGGCAACCGCTGCGAGAAACCCACGGCCAAGAAGGGCAACGCCGTCCAGATGAGCCTCTACGACTACAAGCGGCAGCTGTTGGCCGGGTACACGGCCCAGCCCGGCAGACGGGGCAAGCTGGGCATCCCCATGGGCCTCAATTTCTTTGAATTGCTGCCGTTCTTCCACACGTTCTTCACCAAGCTGGGCTTTGAGGTCCTCCAGTCGCCGGTGTCCAGCCGGAGCCTGTACCAGCTGGGTCAGAACACCATCTCCAGCGATACGGCCTGTTATCCGGCCAAGCTGATGCACGGACATATCCAATCCCTCATCGACAGCGGCGTGGAGACCATCTTCTACCCCTGTCTCACCTACAACATGGACGAGGGCAAGGGCACCAACCACTACAACTGTCCCGTGGTGGCCTACTATCCCGAGGTCATCCGGGTCAATATGCCCGACGTGCGGAACATCCGCTTCCTCAGCGATTACCTGTGCATCCACGATAAAAAGCAGTTCCTCAAGGGCATTTTTGCCTGTCTCCATCCCCACTGGCCCGATATCACCAAGCGGGAATTGCAGCAGGCGGCGGAGGCGGCCTACCAGGAGTACCACGCCTATCTGGACAAAATCCACCGCAAGGGCGAGGAATATCTCCGCCTGGCCCGGGAAAAGGGGCTGCCGGTCATCATTCTGGCGGGCCGTCCCTACCACCTGGACCCGGAGGTGAACCACGGCATCGATCAGCTCATCGGCGAGCTGGGGGCCGTCGTCATCTCCGAGGATGCCATCGCGTGGAAAGAAGAGAAATTCCCTGTCAACGTCCTCAACCAGTGGACCTACCATACCCGGCTCTATGCCGCGGCCAAATTCGTGGCCGAGAGCCACGACCCCAAGCTGAACCTGGTGCAGATGGTCTCCTTCGGCTGCGGCCTGGATGCCATCACCACCGACGAGGTGCGCTCTATCCTGGAGCGGGGCGGCAAAATTTACACCCAGATCAAGATCGATGAGATCACCAACCTGGGCGCCGTCCGCATCCGTCTGCGCAGCCTATTCTCCGCACTCAATGACCAAGGAGGTGCCCAATGAGCGGCCCCAAGTTCACGGAGGTCATGAAAAAGGACTATACCATCCTGATTCCCGACATGACCACCATCCACTTCAAATTTCTCGCCCACATCTTCCGGTCCTACGGCTACAACGTGGAAATCCTCTACAACCAGGGCCAGGAGGTGGTGGACGAGGGCCTCAAATACGTCCACAACGACACCTGTTATCCGGCCCTGCTGTGCATCGGCCAGATGATGGACGCCCTCCACTCGGGCAAGTACGACGTCCATAAGACGGCGCTGCTCCTGAGCCAGACCGGCGGCGGCTGCCGGGCGTCCAACTATGTGTGCCTGCTCCGCAAGGCGCTGGACAAGGCGGGCTTTGACTTTGTACCGGTGCTGTCGCTGAACTTTGCCGGTCTCGACGAAAACGCCATTCCCTTTACGATTCCCATGGTCATCAAGGCCATGATGGCCGTCATCTACGGCGATACGCTGATGCTGCTGCGGAATCAGGTGATTCCATACGAGATCGAAAAGGGCGATGCCGACCGGCTCACCGAGGAGTGGACGGCCCGGCTGCTGTCCAATTTCCGTTCCACACAGCTGCTGTCCCGGCGGACGCTGCGGAAAAACCTCAATGCCATTGCCGCCGACTTTGCCAAAATCCCCGTCCGCGACGAACAGCGAGTCAAGGTGGGCGTGGTTGGAGAAATCTACGTCAAATACGCGGCACTGGGCAATAATAATCTGGAACAGTTCCTCTATGAGCAGGGCTGTGAAACCATGGTGCCGGGCCTCTATGACTTCATCATGTACACCATGCAGAACTCCCTGGAGGACGACGCCCTCTACGGCAGCAGCAAATGGAAGCACTTTTTCCATGTGCAGATCGTCAAGTTCCTCAACGGCATCCGCAACGAAATGCGCAAGGCCGCCATGGACCACGGCTTTACGGCCCCCTCGGAATTTTCCCACCTGCTGGACCTGGCCGCCAGCGTCATCGGCCGGGGCTGCAAGATGGGCGAGGGCTGGCTGCTGTCCGGCGAGATGATGGAGCTGGCCGAGCTGGGCTACGCCAATATCATCACGGTCCAGCCCTTCGGATGCCTGCCCAACCACATCGTAGCCAAGGGCATGGCCCGCACGGTCAAGGAAAAGTGCCCCCAGGCCAACATCGTGGCCATCGACTACGACCCTGGCGCGACGCGGGTCAATCAGGAGAACCGCATCAAGCTGATGCTGTCCATTGCAAGAGAAAACCTCAAGCAGCAGGAACAGGAACCGGCCCTGGTATAAGGGGCCACGGAGAAAGGAGCACCCATGACGAAAGAACAACTGACCGAACGGCTACAGCAAGGCCCGCTGATTCTCGACGGCGCCACCGGCTCCAATTTGATGCTGGCCGGTATGCCCCGGGGCGTGTCCACGGAATTGTGGGTGCTGGAACACCGGCAGGCCCTCATTGATTTGCAGCGGGCCTATGTGGCCGCCGGGTCCCAAGTGGTCTACGCCCCCACCTTCCAGGCCAACCGGGTCAGTATGCCCGAGGCCGATATTCCGTCCCTGATCCCCTCCCTGGTGGCCATCAGCCGGGAAGCCGTGGGCGGTCAGGTGCTGGTGGCCGGCGACGTGAGCACCACAGGCCGTATGGCGCCCCTTGGCCCCGTCACCTATGACGAATTGGTGGAGTGCTATATGGAGGTCATCACGGCCCTCAAGCGGGCCGGTGTGGACTACATCGCCGCCGAAACCCTCATGACGGTGGAAGAGGCCACGGCCATTCTCGACGCCGCCAACGCCGTCACGGACCTGCCGGTGGTGGTGTCCATGACCATCGAGGCCGACGGCGGTCTGCTCTTCGGCGGCAACATCTTCGATGCCTGTGAGCAGCTGGAAGCCATGGGCGCGGCGGCGGTGGGCATCAACTGCGCCGTGGGTCCCAATCAGCTGACCAGTATCATCCGGACCCTTCGGGAGCGAATCAGCGTCCCCCTCATCGCCAAGCCCAACGCCGGTATGCCGGAGATCAACGACCAGGGCGTGGCCGTCTACTCCATGGGTCCAGAGGAGTTTGCCCAGCATATGGTTGCCCTGCGGGACGTGGGCGCATCCATTCTGGGCGGCTGCTGCGGCACCAGCCCCGATTATATCCGCGCCATGTGCCAGCGGCTGTAACATAGTAAAAATCCCGGATTCCCACAGGAATCCGGGATTTTTTGTGTCAGATCAGCCGTGATACTCGCGGCCCAGCTGCAAGGCCGTCTCATTGACGGCGAGCAGGTTCTGCTTCCGGGCGGAAACCACCTTGGCAAGCGCTTCGGCCATGTGGCCGTCGCCCAGCTCCGGGCAGTCGGCCAGGACCTTGCCCATGAGGACCATATTGGCCAGGGTGGACATATCGTGGTCTATGGCGATTTTGGTGGCGGGGATGTAGCACACGGTGACGTCGGTACGGCGCACAGGCCGGGTCACCAGCGTGGAATCCACGAAGATTTTACCGCCGGGCACCACAGCGTCCTCGTACTTGTCCAGGGACGGCAGGTTCATGGCAATCAGCACGTCGGGATTGTTGACGATGGGGGAACCCACCGGTTCGTCGGAGAGGATGACGGAGCAGTTGGCCGTGCCGCCGCGCATCTCCGGACCGTAGGAGGGCAGCCACGACACCTGACGGTTTTCAATCAATCCCTTATAGGCCAGGAATTTCCCGGCAAACAGAATGCCCTGCCCGCCGAAGCCCGCAAACAGCAGATTGGTCGTCGCCATTTACTCCACCTCCTTTGTCAAATCCTTGTAGACCCCCAAAGGATAGTAGGGAATCATGGCCGAATCCACCCATTCCAGCGCCTGCTGCGGCGTCATGCCCCAGTTGGTGGGACAGGAGGACACCACTTCAATCAGGCTGAAGCCCTTGCCTTCCACCTGATTGCGGAACGCGGTCTCAATGGCCTTTTTGGCCTTTTTCACGTTCTTGACGTTGTTGACGGCCACCCGTTCCAGATACACCGCGCCGTCCACCTGGGACAGCAGCTCGCAGACCTTGACAGGGAAGCCCACGGTCTTCACGTCGCGGCCATAGGGGGAGGTCTGGGTCACCTGTCCGGGGAGACTGGTGGGGGCCATCTGGCCGCCGGTCATGCCGTAAATGGCGTTGTTGACGAAAATCACCGTGATATTCTCTCGCCGGGCCGCGGCGTGGACGATTTCGGCCATGCCGATGGACGCCAGATCGCCGTCGCCCTGGTAGGTAAACACAATGTTGCCGGGGTTGGCCCGCTTGCAGCCGGTGGCCACGGCGGGGGCGCGGCCGTGGGCCGCTTCGATCATATCGCAGGCAAAGTAGTTATAGGCCATGACGGCGCAGCCCACAGGGGCGATGCCGACGGTGCGGCCCTCGATGCCCAGGGTATCAATGGCTTCGGCCACCAGACGGTGGATGATGCCGTGGGTGCAGCCGGGGCAGTAGTGCATGGGCGCGTCGGTCAACGCGTGGGGCTTCTGAAAGACGATGCTCATTGGTTGGTACCTCCCTCATTGGCATGGACAATGGATTCCAGCACCTGTTCCGGCGAGGGGATCATACCGCCGGCGCGGTTGCACAGGTACACGGGACGGCGGCAGCGGGTGGCCAGCTCCACGTCCTCAATCATCTGGCCCATGGACAGCTCCACCGACACGAAGGCCTTGCAGTGGTCGGCGGCGGCCAGCAGCGGCTTCCTGGGGAAGGGCCAGAGGGTGATGGGACGGATCAGACCCGCCTTGATGCCCCGTTTCCGGGCTTCATTGATGGCGTTCTTGGAGACGCGGGCGGCGATGCCGTAGGCCACCACGCACACGTCGGCATCGTCCATTAAGTACGACTCCCAGCGGACTTCTTTCTCCGCAATGGCGGCGTACCGCTCGTAGCGGTCAAAGTTGAACCGCTCCAGCTCCGCCGGGTCCAGGGACAGGGAGTTGATAATGTTGTGCTTGCGGCCGCTCTGGGTGCCGGTGACGGCCCAGGGCTTTTCGATGCGCTCCGGCTCGCTGGTGTTCAGCGCCACCGGCTCCATCATCTGGCCCATGGTGCCGTCGGCGAAGATCATGGCCGTCATGCGGTAGCGGTCGGCCAGATCAAAGGCCGTCCGGGTCAGGTCGGCCATCTCCTGGACGCTGGCCGGGGCCAGAACGATCATATGGAAGTCGCCGTGGCCGGGGGCCCGGGTGGCCTGGAAGTAGTCGGACTGGGACGGCTGAATGCCGCCGAGACCGGGGCCGCCCCGCTGGATGTTGACCACGACAGCGGGCAGATCGGAACCGGCCAGATAGGAAAGACCCTCCGATTTCAGGGACAGTCCGGGGCTGGAAGAGGAGGTCATGACCCGGGCGCCTGCGGCGGAAGCGCCGTAGACCATGTTGATGGCCGCGATCTCACTTTCGGCCTGCAAAAAGGTGCCGCCGATCTTGGGCATCCGCTTGGCCATATAGGCGGCAATCTCCGTTTGGGGCGTGATGGGATAACCGAAATAGAACCGGCATCCGGCCTGGATGGCGGCTTCCGCAATGGCCTCGTTGCCCTTCATCAAAACTTTGTCTGCCATGTTACACCTCTTCCTTTTCTACGGTAATGACGCAGTCGGGACACATGGTGGCGCAGAAAGCGCAGGCCACACAGGCGGCGGCGTCGGTCATCTCCGCCGGGTGGTGGCCCTTGGCGTTAATGCGGTCGGCGGACAGGCGGAGAATCTTCTTGGGACATGCGTTGACGCAAAGGCCGCAGCCCTTGCACTGATCCTCCTGGAACGTAACAGTTGCCATAAAATGGTTCCTCCTAAAAGAAATCCCGGGCCTGAAGCGTCAGGCCCAGCAGATGGGGAAGTTTGTCTTGCAGCTCCGGCAGCAGCCGGGCATCCACGGTGGTCATGGCGATGGGCAGGCCGCTGCGCTGCGATACCTCCTCGGCGTAGGACAGGGAATCCAGCACCGTCTGGGCCGTGGTCTCCGGCCCCAGGTTGGAGTTGTTGACCAGGGCCGTGGCCCGGATGCCGCCGGCAGTCTCAATCTCCCGGAGAATTTCCAATGTGTCCGGGGCGTCGTGGGACAGGGGCCGGTAGCCGTTGATGACCAGATAGAACGCGTAATCGCCCTCTTTGAGGATGCCGGGGGCGTACCGGCCCAGGGCCAATGCGCCCCGGTCGTCGCCGCCGATATCCAGGACGGCATAGCGGCTGGTATCGTCCACGATGGCGTACATCTCCTGGGGCAGCGCCGGCAGGTCCACATTGGACCCGGCGTAGGGCGACGACAGGAGCCGAATCCCCTGGGCGGCCAGCCGGTCCCGGCTGTCGGCAGAGCGGAAATAGGGATTGACGATGTCCAGGTCCGCCACGGTGACGGCCTTGCCGGAAGCGGCCAGCTGCTCGGCATAGTTGATGGCGATATTGGTTTTACCGGAGCCGTAATGGCCGGCAAAAAGGGTAATGCGATGGGGTTTCATAACAAATCACCTAGTAGGTATTGTAGCACAAATCGGGGAGAACGCAAGGAAAATACGGCGGCGGGGTACGTTCCCCCTGCCGCCGCAGAACAGGTTTTACAGCTGATTGCGCTGAATCTTGCCGCTGATGGTCTTGGGCAATTCGTCGCGGAACACCACAATGCGGGGGTATTTATAGGGTGCGGTGCGCTCCTTGACATAGTTCTGAATCTCTTTTTTCAGGGCTTCGGTGCCCTCGGTGCCCTTGGTCAGCACGATGGACGCTTTGACCACCTGGCCCCGGACTTCGTCGGGGGCGGCGGATACGCCACACTCCAGCACATAGGGCAGCTCCATGATGACCGACTCGATTTCAAAAGGCCCGATGCGGTAGCCGGAGGACTTGATGACGTCGTCGGCCCGGCCCACATACCAGAAGTAGCCGTCCTCATCCCGCCAGGCCACGTCGCCGGTGTGGTAGTAGCCGTCGTGCCAGACCTCCCTGGTGCGCGCCTCGTCGCGGTAGTAGCCTTTAAACAGGCCGTTGGGGATGTGCTCGCTGGTGCGGACCACGATCTCGCCGTTCTCGCCCACGCCGCAGCTCTGGCCCTCGCTGTTGAGGATGTCGATGTCGTAGGAGCAGATGGGCTTGCCCATGGAACCAAGGCGCGGCTGGGTGCCAACTAGGGTGGCGATGGTCAGCGTCGTCTCCGTCTGGCCGAAGCCCTCCATGATCTGCAAGCCCGTGGCGTTGTAGAACTGCTCGAAAACCGCCGGATTCAGTGCCTCGCCGGCGGTGGTGGCGTGGCGGATGGAGCTGAGGTCGTAGTGGCTCAAATCCTGCTTGATCATCATGCGGTACATGGTGGGCGGCGCGCAGAAGGTGGTGATGTTGTACTTGGCGAACATGGGCAGAATCTGGTGGGCGTCGAACCGCTCAAAATCGTAGGTAAAGACCGCGCCCTCGCAGAGCCACTGGCCGTAGAGCTTGCCCCAGAGCGCCTTGCCCCAACCGGTGTCGGAGATGGTCAGGTGGATGCCGTCCCGCTGGACACAGTGCCAGTATTTGGCGGTGATAAAGTGGCCCAGCACATATTTATAGCTGTGGGCGGCGATTTTGGGGTAGCCGGTGGTACCGGAGGTGAAGAACATCAGCATGGGGTCGTCGCCGCCGGGGGCGTCGGCCTCCCGGACAAACCGCCGGGAGAACAGGCCGAACTCTGCGTCAAAGTCGTGCCACCCGTCACGGCTGCCGCCCACGAGAATCTTCGTCTTCAGACTGGGACACTGGCCCTCGGCCTTTTCGATTTCACCGGGGGTATGGCCGGATGCCGTGGCCACAATGGCGCTGACCTCGGCGGCCTGGAAGCGGTACACATAGTCGTGTTCCTGCAACTGGTCCGTGGCGGGGATGGCGATGGCGCCCAGCTTGTGCAGGCCCAGAATGGCAAACCAGAACTGATAGTGACGTTTCAGCACCAGCATGACCCGGTCGCCCCGCTGGATACCCAGGGATTTGAAGTAATTGGCCGCCTGGCTGGAATACTCCTTGATATCCTTGAAGGTGAAGCGGCGCTCGTTGAGGTCCTTGTCGATGTGGAGCATGGCCAGCTTGTCGGGATAGGTGCGGCCCAGACGGTCCACCGTGTCAAAGGCAAAATTGTAGTGCTCGTCATTGACAAATTCGATTGTTTGCAGCGCGCCGTGCTCGTCCTCGGTGGTCTTGATGAACTCCTCGCACAGGAGGGGCAGCTTGCGGTCGGGGGCGCTGGGGGCAAAGTAGGGCAGGGATTTTTCTTCGTCGCTGTCGCCGTTCATAATCATGGCCAGGAAGGTGCAGTCCTTGCCGTCCACGGCGATCATGCCGTGGGGTGTGGAGGATTTATAGTAGATGCTGTCGCCGGCGTGGAGGACCTCTTCATGGTCGCCCACCCGGACCCGCAGGGAGCCTTCCAGCACCAGATCGAACTCATGGCCCTTGTGGGTGGTGGTGGCGATGGGCTGGGACTGCTGGGCTTCGGAATAGGAATAGCGGACGTAGTAGGGGTCCGCCAGACGGTGCTTGAACAGCGGGGCCATATTCTGAATCAGAATGCCATCCTCGTCGGCGGTGGTGATGCCCTGGCCCTTGCGGGTGACGGTGTAGGTGGTCAGACGGGCGCTTTCGCCCTCCAAAAGGTCCGTGATGCCGATGCCGAAGGCCAGGGAGCACTTGTGGATAAAGGTAAAGGGCAAATCCACTTTACCGGCCTCGTAGCTGCGGTACTGCTCCACAGTGGTGTCGGTCTTCTGGGCCATCTCCGCCACGGAGAAGCCGCTGATGGCGCGCATTTCCGCAATGCGCGACGCGATCTCCAGCAGCTGATTGTGGGATGCGGTGTTGGATTCCATGGGTCAAACCTCCTAAAATGTTGTAAGGTCCTGCCTGGGAGGGGATAAAAAAATCCGTCCCAAAGCAACGAAAAAGCTTTGAGACGGAATCTGCATTCCGCGGTACCACTCAAATTGCGCCATGGGCTATTGCCGGACGCCACCTCATAGGATCTATCAATCCCTGCACACTGACGCTGTGCTGCTCGGAGAACACTACTGACCCCGCGGGCGTTTGCATTCTCAGCTCGGAAGGGATGGGTCGCCGTTGTCCGCTGCCCTGCCGCCTTGCACCAACCGGCGGCTCTCTGCAAAGGAGTCGGACTGGACCGTCTTCGTCATTGCCTATGGCGCTATTGTACGCCCGGTTCGCCCACTTGTCAAGGACTTCTTTCCGTGTGGGGTGGATGTGCTGCATTAGCCAAGTGCATCAAAAAAGAAGAAACACCGTTTTGTACACAGGGAACTGTGGAAGGCTTTGGAAACTCCTGTGCAACCTTGTGAAAGTATGTCGAATTTTTAAACAGATTTCAGAAGTTTTACACATTTTCACAGAGTTGTCCACAGAAGATGGAGTTTTCCACAAAAATTACCGGCGCTTTTTGGCTTGCACCCCATGGAGCGGGGGAGTATAATCAAGCCTGTATTGCTGTTTGGGAGGTGGCGCAAGCATGGAATTGGGCGGGTTACAGAAGTTGACGCTCTTGGATTTTCCGGGCCGTCTGGCCTGCACGGCCTTTACCGTGGGCTGTAATTTCCGCTGCCCCTGGTGCCATAACGGCGCGCTGGTGCGGCGGACGGCGGAGACCTTCGACGCGGCGGAGCTGCTGGCGTTTCTGCGCAAGCGGCAGGGGGTGCTCGACGGCGTCTGCATCAGCGGCGGTGAACCGCTGCTCCACAAGGATCTGGCGGACACCCTGCGGGCCATCAAGGACCTGGGCTACGCAGTGAAGCTGGACACCAACGGCAGCTTTCCCGACAAGCTGCGGCAGCTGGTGGAAGCGAATCTGGTGGACTATGTGGCCATGGATGTAAAAAATTGCCAGGAACACTACGGCGTCACCGTGGGCATTCCCACTTTGGATTTGTCGCCTGTGGTCGAATCGGTGTCGTACCTGCTGACGGAACCGGTGGATTTTGAGTTCCGCACGACGGTGGTTGGGCAATTTCACAACAGGGAAAATATGGAAGCTCTGGCCCGGTGGATTGCCGGTGCCAAACGGTATTTTCTCCAGTCCTTTGTGGATGGGGAAACCCTGTTGTCACGGGGCTGTACGGGCCTTTCTCCACAGGAGATGGAGGCGCTCCGGCAGGTGGTTCTGCCCTGGGTCCCCAGTGTCGAATTGAGGGGGACATAACACAATATCTTGTGGTGACGAGAGATTATAACGACAAGATTCTGTGGTTTCTGCCCATTGATTCCGGCGCGCCGACGTGGTATGCTGTACCCGTTCCTCCAAGAGGGGAACGGGATTTTTTTTACGATCGGCACGAAGGAGAGATCAGCATATGTATGAGGTTCGCAAGCGGGACGGCCAAATTGTCCCTGTGGATATTCAGAAGATCGGCACTGCCATTCGCAAGGCGTTTGACGCCAGAAACCGCCAGTATACGGACGATATCATCGACCTGCTGGTGCTGCGGGTCACGGCAGACTATGAGCCCAAAATTGAAAAGGGCGTCATCGATGTGGAAGCCATTCAGGACAGCGTGGAGGCGGTACTGCAATCCGCCGGCTATACGGACGTGGCCAAGAGCTACATCCTCTACCGCAAGCAGCGGGAGCGTCTGCGCAACGTCCGTTCCACCATTCTCGACTACAAGGAGACGGTCAACAGCTACGTCAACGTCACCGACTGGCGGGTGAAGGAGAACTCCACGGTCACCTATTCCGTGGGCGGCCTGATTCTCTCCAACTCCGGCGCGATCACGGCCAACTACTGGCTTTCCGAGATCTACGACGAGGAAATCGCCAACGCCCACCGCAACGCGGATATCCATCTCCACGACCTGTCCATGCTCACCGGCTACTGTGCCGGCTGGAGCCTCAAGCAGCTGATCCAGCAGGGCTTGGGCGGTATCCCCGGCAAGATCACCTCGTCTCCGGCCAACCATCTGTCCACCCTCTGCAATCAGATGGTCAACTTCCTGGGCATCATGCAGAACGAGTGGGCCGGCGCCCAGGCGTTCTCCTCCTTCGACACCTATCTGGCCCCCTTTGTCAAAAAGGACAATCTGGACCAGAAAGAAGTGAAGCAGTGCATCCAGTCCTTTGTCTACGGCGTCAACACCCCCAGCCGTTGGGGTACCCAGGCGCCCTTCTCCAACATCACCCTGGACTGGACCGTGCCCAAGGACCTGGAGCATCTGCCGGCCATTGTCGGCGGCAAGGAGCAGGATTTCACCTACGGCGACTGCAAAAAAGAGATGGACATGGTCAACAAGGCGTTTATTGAGATCATGATCGAGGGCGACGCCAACGGCCGCGGTTTCCAGTACCCCATTCCCACCTATTCCATCACCAAGGATTTCGACTGGTCCGAGACGGAGAATAATAAACTCCTATTTGAGATGACGGCCCGGTACGGAACCCCCTATTTCTCCAACTATATCAACTCCGATATGGAGCCCTCCGACGTCCGCTCCATGTGCTGCCGCCTGCGCCTCGACCTGCGGGAGCTGCGGAAAAAATCCGGCGGCTTCTTCGGCTCCGGCGAATCCACCGGCTCCGTGGGCGTGGTCACCATCAATATGCCCCGCATCGCGTACCTGTCCCGGAACCAGGAGGAATTTTACGAGCGGCTGGACCACATGATGGACGTGGCGGCCCGCAGCCTGAAAATCAAGCGGACCGTCATCACAAAGCTGCTGAACGAGGGACTGTACCCCTATACGAAGCACTATCTGGGTACCTTCGACAACCATTTCTCCACCATCGGCCTGGTGGGCATGAACGAAGCCTGTCTCAATGCCCGCTGGATTGGCGAGGACCTGACCCATCCGGCGGCCCAGGACTTCACGGCGGAGGTTCTCGACCATATGCGGGAGCGTTTGAGCGACTACCAGGAGCAGTACGGCGACCTGTACAACCTGGAGGCCACGCCCGCCGAGTCCACCACCTATCGTCTGGCCAAGCACGATGTGGAAAAGTATCCGGATATCATCACGGCGGCCCAGCCCGGCGGCACCCCGTACTATACCAATTCCTCCCATCTGCCCGTGGGCTTCACCGAGGATATTTTCGCCGCCCTGGACATCCAGGACAAGCTCCAGACCAAGTACACCTCCGGCACGGTGTTCCACGCCTTTTTGGGTGAGAAGCTGCCGGACTGGAAAGCGGCGGCCCGACTGGTGCGGACCATTGCGGAAAACTACGAGCTGCCCTATTACACCATGTCGCCCACCTATTCCATCTGTGCGGAACACGGCTATCTCACCGGCGAGCAGTACACCTGCCCCCACTGCGGCGCAAAAACCGAAGTCTACAGCCGGATTACCGGCTATTACCGCCCGGTGCAGAACTGGAACGAGGGTAAGACCCAGGAGTTCAAGGAACGGAAGCTGTATGTGGTGGGCGACGCCACCAAGCTGCCCAACACATGCCGCGTGAAAGTGGCGAAAGAGGAGACGGCCGATCTCTGTGGACTCAGCGACGGCGTGTACCTGTTCACCGCCAAGACGTGTCCCAACTGTAAGCTGGTCAAGCGGTATCTGGAGATTGTGGGCATGGCCTACGAGGAAATCGACGCCGAGGAGCAGACCCAGTTGGCGATGGACCTGGGCATCCGGCAGGCGCCTACGCTGCTGGTGACCCAGGAGGGACAGATGCAGCAGTTTGACGGCGCGGGAGCGATCAAGCAGTTTTTGGATAATGTCTCCCGGAGCCTGAGAACCTAAATCACGCGCAATTAAAAGTTTTACTCGATTTTTTTCAAAAAATCGCGGGGTCCAGGGGCAGAGCCCCGGTCGCGCCGCGCACGGCGCGAAACACCCGCCCGCCGTAGCGGGCGAAATTCTCCAATCGTTCCCAGCGCCATCCGCAGATGGCGCAATCCCCGGCCAACGGCCATGGTTCCCGCCGCCGCCCCCTGCGGGGGGGGGATGGCGGGAACCATATGCTCTCGGCGGTATCAGATATCGCATACTGGTGCGCCGGGGCGAATACGTACAAGAGAAGGCCGCCGTCCGCCACCCGCTTTGGGGTGGGGACGGCGGCCTTACGGCGTTGCCGTGGGGGTTGCGCCATCTGCGGATGGCGCTTTGGACGACAGGGGATTTCGCCCCGTGCGCGGCGCGGGTGTTTCGCCCGTTGCGACGGGCGACCAAAGGCGCTGCCTTTGGAAACCGCGATTTTTTGAAAAAAATCGAGTAAAACTTTTTACTTTGGGTTGTCGGTGAATTTTTGGCCCTGGATAACGTCATGGTCCCGGAAATACCGATGGATGGTATTCAAAACCCGTTTCTTGTCCCCGGACCACAACGGCGCGGCCAAGTGCTTTTTATAACCATCTCCGGTGAGCCGATGGATGACCATTTGGGGCGGCGTATGCCGCACACAATCGGCCAGCAGGGCCGCGTATTCCTCCAACTCCAACGTCCGAAACTTCCCGGCTACGTAATCCGCATATAAATCCGTATCATCCAGCACATGGAGCAGCTGAAACTTGACGCCGTCGGCGCCGCTTTGCCCCACATAGTCCACCGTCTCCAGAATTTGTTCCCGCGTCTCGCCGGGCAGCCCCAGAATCACATGGACGATGACCGTGATGCCCCGCCGCTTTAATTCCAGCACCGCCCAGTCAAAGACCGGCAGTTCCCAGCCACGCCGGATGTATCGGGCCGTCGTTTCGTGGATGGTCTGCAAGCCCAGTTCTACCCAGACCGGTTTCTTTCGGTTCAGGTCCCCCAGCAGGTCCAGCACCGGCTCCGGCAGACAGTCGGGGCGGGTGGCTACCGACAGCGCCACCACATCGTCGGGGGCCATGGCCGCTTCATACAGGGGCCGCAGCCGCTCCACCGGCCCATAGGTGTTGGTGAAACTCTGAAAGTAGGCGATGAATTTTTTACCGCCCTTGGCACATACCCGGGCTTTTGCCGCCGCCAGCTGGCCGGCCACGTCCGAACCGGAGGCGGCAAAGGCGCCGCTGCCGTCGCCGCCGCAGAAAATGCAGCCACGGGTCCCCAGTGTCCCGTCCCGGTTGGGACAGGTGAAGCCCCCGTCCAGGGCCAATTTATAGACCTTGCATCCGTATTGTGCCTTGAGTACCTCATTGATGGAGCGGTAATACATGGACAGACCTCCCGGCGGTTTTCTCTGATTGTACCATAGAATTTCCACGGGCGCACGGCGGTTCTCGGAAAAGCGGTTGCAATCTGCCGACGGATTTGGCATAATGTATAGAAATGAGTGACGCGCTGGGAGGCGGTGCAATGGACGGATATACGGTATCACAGTGGGTGCTCTTTTTCCTGGTCTACTGCTTTTTCGGCTGGTGTATTGAGTCTACCTTTGTATCCTGCCGGACCCGAAAACTGGTCAACCGCGGCTTTCTCAACGGCCCAGTCATCCCCATTTACGGCTTCGGCGCCATCGCCATTCTGTTCGCCACCCTGCCGGTGCGGACCCATCCCGTGGCCGTGTTCTTCCTGGGCATGCTCGCCGCGTCGGTGTTGGAATATTTTACAGGAATGGCCATGGAGGCCATTTTTAAGGTCCGCTATTGGGACTACTCCGATAATTTTATGAACCTGAACGGCCATATCTGCCTGTTCACGTCCCTGTGCTGGGGCGCCCTCAGCGTGGTGCTGGTGGAGTGGATTCACCGGGGCATGGAACGGGTGATTCTGGGTCTGCCGGACAGTGTGGCCCAACTCCTTTCCCTGATTCTCTCCGGCATTTTCCTGGCCGATCTGGCCGTGTCCCTCAAGACGGCCCTGGACCTGCGGAAGCTGCTGGAACAGCTGGAAGCCTATTCGGAAAAGGCCAAAGAGGAGGCCCGGCAGTTGCAGGAGCGCATGGCGGAGCATATGGAGCAGAGCCGGGAGCGGTTCCTGGAGAAGCTGCCCGACGGCGGCGAGGCGCTGCAAAAGCGGATTGAATCCTGGGAGCAGGCTGCCGAACGGTGGGAGCAGAGCGAGACCGTCGCCAAGCTCCGCGCCGATCTGGCCGCCTGGAAGGCCCGGCGGGAACAGGCCCGCGAGGGTTTCCGCCAGCGGATGACCCTGGACAAACGGCTCCTGCTGCGGAACAACCCGTCGGCCCGGTCCAAGCGCTACAGCGAACAGCTGCGGCTCCTGCGCCAGCGGATGTACGAGGAATATCTGGAACGGAAAAAGAAGGACTGATTCCGTTTCATCATGGATTTGGAGGAATGTCAGATGGAAACCCTGGGTTATTACAACGGTACCATTGGAGAGCTGCATGAGATCAGCGTTCCCATGCTGGACCGGGTCTGCTACTTCGGCGACGGCGTCTACGACGCCACCTACGCCCACAACCATGTGATCTACTGCCTGGACGAGCATGTGGACCGCTTTTTCAATTCGGCGGCGTTGCTGCGCATGGAAATCCCCTGCACCAAGGCGGAATTGAAAACCCTGCTGTCCGATCTGGTGCGGAAGGTGGACAGCGGCGACCAGTTTGTCTATTGGCAGCTGACCCGCGGCACCGGCATCCGCAACCATCTGCCCACCGAAGGCCCCGGCAACCTGTGGGTTATGCTGCGGCCCGCCGAGGTCCAGGACACCTACGGCAAGCTGAACCTCATCACTCTGGAGGACACTCGGTTCCTCCACTGCAACATCAAGACGCTGAACCTGCTGCCCAACGTCATGGCGGCTCAGAAGACCCATGAGGCGGGCTGTGACGAGGCGGTGCTCCACCGGGGCGACATGGTCACCGAGTGCGCCCATTCCAACGTCCACATCCTCAAAGACGGCGTCTTCAAGACCCATCCCACGGACCATTTGATTCTGCCCGGCATCGCCCGGCAAAACCTGATCCGGGCCTGCAAGGCTCTGGGCGTGGCCGTGGACGAGACGCCGTTCACCGTGGCCGAGCTTTTCGACGCCGACGAGGTGATCGTATCCTCCTCCGGCTCCTTCTGCATGGCCGCCGCCACCATCGACGGCAAGAGCGTAGGCGGCAAGGCCGAGGAAACCCTCAAAAAGCTCCAGGACTTCCTGATGGCCGATTTCCAGGAAAAGACCAAGTAAAATGGTTCATCCCCGCCGGTTTTTTATTGACAAACCGGCGGGGGTTTGTTATGATATCCTCTGTTCCAAAATTGCATAGACAGTTCGTAACCATCCTGTCGATAAACAAAACTAGGGACTGCCGGCGCTCCAAAAGAGCGGCGGCGACTTTGAGATGGGCGGAAGTGTTTACACTTTGGCCCGTCGTTGCATTTTAGGAGGAAAAAACAAGATGAAAAAACTCACCACCCGCGACCTGGCATTCTGCGGCGTTATTGCCGCCCTCTATGCCGTCATCACCCTGGCCATTGCGCCCTTTGCCTACGGACCGGTTCAGTTCCGGATTTCCGAGGCCCTCTGCGTACTGCCGTTCTTTGCACCGGTGACCTCGCTGGGCCTGTTTATCGGCTGCCTGGTGGCAAACCTGTTCTCGTCGGTGACTCCGCTGGATACCATCATCGGCTCCGCTGCCACGCTGCTGGGCTGCCTGTGGACCGCCAAACTCCGCACCAAGTGGCTGACGCCCCTGCCCACGACCATCGTCAACGGCGTTATGGTGGGTGCCATGCTGGCCGCCGTCTATACCCCAGACGCGTTCTGGCAGGGCTTTCTGGTGAACGGCTTGCAGGTGGCCGCCGGTGAACTGGCCGTCATGGTCATTCTGGGCCTGCCCCTGGCTGTCTGGCTGGAGAAGTCCAAGGTCCTCAAGCGGCTGACCCTCCAGGTCCGTACATTTGCATAACCAAAACAGACTAAACGATAAACGCTTTACTTGATTTTTTAAACCATCGAGTAAAGCGTTTATCGTTCCGGTTTTCGGTGTGCTCTTGTGAAAAAATTGCGCCGCTGTCCTTGAGGACAGCGGCGCAATGTAGTTATTGGGACGCCATTAGGCCATGGCGGCGGTGATGATAGCCATGGTGTAGACCTCCTCGGCGTTGCAGCCGCGGGACAGGTCGTTGATGGGAGCGTTCAGACCCTGCAAAATGGGGCCGTAGGCGTCGAAGCCGCCCAGACGCTGGGCGATCTTGTAGCCGATGTTGCCGGACTGAATCTCCGGGAAAATGAAGGTGTTGGCGTAGCCGGCCACCTTGGAGCCGGGGAACTTCAGCTGGCCGACAGTGGGGGACACGGCGGCGTCGAACTGCATCTCGCCGTCAATGGCGAACTCGGGAGCCATCTCCTTGGCCTTCTCGCAGGCGGTGCGGGCCAGATCCACGCCGGGGCCCTTGCCGCTGCCCTTGGTGGAGTAGCTCAGGAAAGCCACCTTGGGCTCGATGCCGAAGACCTTGGCGGTCTTGGCGGTCTCCACGCCCACCTCTGCCAGCTTGTCGGCGGCGGACAGGACCACATTGCCCTCCTTGTCCAGGGTGTCCTCGTAGGAGATGTTGATGGCGCAGTCGCCCATGGCCAGCATCTCATCGCCGCGGCACAGGATGAAGCAGGAGGAAACCAGATGGGCGCCCTTCTTGGTCTTCACCAGCTGCAAAGCGGGACGGACCGTGTCGGCGGTGGAGTAGGTGGCGCCGCCCAGCAGCGCATCGGCCAGGCCCATCTTCACCAGCATGGTGCCGAAGTAGTTGCCCTTGGACAGCGCGGCGCGGCACTCGTCGGCGGTCATCTTGCCCTTGCGCAGCTCCACCATGGTCTCCACCATCTTGTCCATGCCCTCGTAGGTCAGAGGATCGAGAATCTCCAGGCCGTCGATGTCAAAGCCGCCCTTCTTGGCGTTGGCCTGGACCTCTTCCACGTTGCCCACCAGGATGGGGGTCAGGAAACCGCCCTGCTTCAGACGGGCAGCAGCCTCCAGAATCCGGGCGTCGGGGCCCTCGGTGAAGACGATCTTGCGGGGGTTGGCCTTCAAAATCTCAATCAGATTTTCAAACATTGGAATGTACCTCCATTTTCTTGCTGCGGCAACGCCGCGTTGTTTGCTATCCAACATTATACATCGTTTTTTCCGCTGTCTCAACCGTCTGCCTCCAAAAACTTTGGAAAAAATGGCCGCTGCCGGGAACGAATGGTCAGGGGTTCGCCGGTGAGGGGATGGGGCAGCGTCAGGGAGACGGCGCACAGCTGCTGGTACGCTGCCGCCGTACAGCCGCCGCCGTAGTCCCGGTCTCCCAGAATGGGACAGCCCAGGGCGGCACAGTGGACGCGGAGCTGGTGGGTCCGGCCGGTCACCGGTTCCAGTTCCAGCAAACTCAGCCCGCCGGCCGTGTCCAGCACCCGGTAGCGGGTCACGGCGGGCTGCCCGTCGGGATGCACCTCCCGCAAAAGGCTCCCGCCGTCCCGGCGGCGGATGGGCAGGTCGATGACGCCGCTGTGCTCCGGCATGGCGCCGCGGACCGTGGCATGGTAGACCTTGCGGAGCTGCCCGGCCCGCTGGGACCGGCACAGCAGCGCGTGGATGTGGGCGTGTTTGGCCAGCAGCACCACGCCGAAGGTGTCCCGGTCCAGCCGCGTCGCCACATGGACGCCGCAGGGCTGGTTCGTCCTGACAAAATACCCGGCCACACCGTTGGCCAGGGTGCCGGTGTACCGACTGGGGGAGGGGTGGACCCACAGGCCCGGCCCCTTGTCCACGGCCAGCAGGGCCTCGTCTTCATATAGAATGTCCAGCGGCAGCTCCTCGGCAGGGAAGTCCGGCGGGTCCTCCGTCAGCAGGGCCGTTACCACGTCGCCGGGCTTCACAGGGAAATCGGTAAAGACCGGCGTGCCGTTGACACGGAAGACGCCGCCGGTTTTCAGCGATTTGACCAGGGACGACGACAACTCCAGTTCCGTCCGCAGAAAGGACAGCAGGGGACCGCTCCGCCGGGCTGTACAGGTCAACACCATGGGTTCCACCTCCTTTTTGCCCTTTAGTCTGCCACAGAACCGAAGAAAACGCAAGGGGTGGGGGCGGTTTCCGTCAAATTGCCCCGTAAATTGTGGGAAAACTGCTGGACAGAGCCGGACCGTCATGGTATACTAAATGATAATCGCAGCATTTTTGCACCGCCGGTTTGTGCGGTTTTGTATAGAGATAGGGGATTGAATCATGCACATTTCACAACGAGTCCAAAATTGCGAACTGTCGCCCATGCGGAAATTTCATCCGCTGGCCGTGGAGGCCATGCGCCAGGGAAAACGCATCTACCATCTGAATATCGGCCAGCCGGACATTTCCACGCCCCAGGCCTTTTTTGACGCCATCCGGGAGTCCCAGCCCCGGGTTCTGGAGTACGCCGCTTCCGCCGGTGTGCCGGAGCTGGTGACGGCGGTACAGGGCTATTACGGCCGCCTGGGCGTATCCCTGCGGGAGCAGGACATTCTCATCACCAACGGCGGCAGCGAAGCCCTGATGATGCTGATGCTGTCCATTCTCGACGAGGGCGACGAAATCATTGTGCCCGAGCCCTTCTATCCCAACTATACCACCTTTATCCGCGCCGCCGGCGGCGTGGTCTGTCCTGTGCCCACCACGCCGGAGGAGGGCTACCGGTACGCCGACCGGGAGAAGTTCGAGAGCCGCATCAACGAGCACACCCGCGCCATTTTGCTGACCACGCCCGGCAACCCCACCGGCGTCGCCCTGAACCGGGAAGAAATGGAAATGTTCAAGGACTTGGCCAAGGCCCACAACCTGTATCTGATCTGCGACGAGGTCTACCGGGAGTTTGCCTACGAAACCGACGATCTGCTCACCATGCTGTCCTTTGCCGACGCGGCGGAAAATGTGGTCATCATCGATTCGGTCTCCAAGCGGTTCTCCGCCTGCGGCGCCCGCGTCGGCGCGCTGGTGTCCCGGAACCAGACCCTCATGGACGAGTGCATGAAGTTCTGCCAGGGCCGTCTGTCTGTGGCAACCCTGGACCAGATCGGCGCCGCCGCCCTCTACGGCGTGGACCCCAGCTACTTCGCCGAGACCAAGGCCGAGTACAAGCGCCGCCGCGACACGGTGGTCCGCAAGCTCAAGGAGATTCCCGGCGTCATCTGTGAGGAGCCCAAGGGGGCGTTCTATCTGATGGCGGCCCTGCCCGTGGACGACGCCGACAAGTTCCAGACGTTCCTGCTGGAGGAGTTTGCCGACCACCAGGAGACCGTTATGTTTGCCCCCGGCGAGAGCTTTTACGCCACCCCCGGCAAGGGTAAAAATGAAATCCGCATCGCCTATATCCTCAAGCAGGAGGATTTGGAGCGGGCCATGGATCTGCTGGCCTTGGGCATCGAGGCGTACAACAAGAGATAAGCCAACGGGCGTGCTGCAAGCGCAGCACGCCCGATTTGTCGAAGGGCATGGATGGTCCCCACCACGCGGGGCGGCGGCGGGGACCATGGCCTGCGGCCGGGGCTTGCGCCATCTGCGGATGGCGCTTTGGGGCGATGGGGAATTTCGCCCGTTGCGACGGGCGACCGGGGGCGCTGCCCCCTGGACCCCGGCGATTTTTTGAAAAAATCGAGTAAAACTTTTGATTGGGGTTTAAAGGAGTTATCATGGAACGACTGTTTTCGACTTACGACACCATTCTGGTGGTGGACACGGAGACCACCGGCCTCCGGCCCCATCTGGACCATGTGGTGGAACTGGCCGCCGTTGCCGTCACGGTCCGGGACGGCAAACCCGCCGTCACCTCTGTCTACGATCAGCTGCTGCGGCTCCCCGACGGCTGCGCCCTGCCCTGGTTTATCACCAAACTGACGGGCATCACCGAATCCATGCTCATCCGCGAGGGCATCGACCGCGCCCAGGGCTGCGACGACTTCGCCGCCATGGTCCGTTCCGGCCGGACCCTTCTGGCCGCCTACAACGCCCCCTTTGACCTGCGGTTCCTCCAATCCCTCCTCCGGGGCTACGGCGACGAGACGGTGCTGGCCCAGGCCGACGCCCTGGACGTCTTGCAGGTATTCCGCCGCCGCCGTCCCAAGCCCCACAAGCTGTGCCACGCCATCACCGCCTATGGTCTGGACGACTTCGCCTGCAACAGCCACCGGGCCTCCGACGACGCCTTGGCTACCTGGATGGTTCTGGAAGCCATGGACCGGGAATGTCCCGATGTGGAGCGGTACATCCGACCTGCGGTACAATTCCTATAGGGTTAATCTGGAAAAAAACCGTCGGACTTCCGGCGGTTTCTTTACAATTTGTTGATAAAATTTCCCACGCTATTGTAGTATACTACAACTGACAGATTATGGGCCGCAGTGTCTTGGCCCGGAAAGGATTTATGAATCATGGGGATTCTCAAGAAGAAGCAGACGGACGGGGCGGTGGCGGTAGAACCGGCGCCGTCTAAAAAACGTCTGCGGAAAATCATCGCCGCTGTAATTGTTCTGGCGCTGTTGGGCGGCGGCCTCTGGGCCTTCGGCGGCAGCGGCAAGGGACAGGAGCGGCAGACGGCGGCGTACACCACCGAGACCGTCACCCGGCAGGACATCACCACCGAACTGTCCTATTCCGGCACCTTGGAACCGGCGGACTCCTATATTGTCACCGGTCTGGTGGCCGGTGAGATTTTGACCGCGGACTTTGAAGAGGGCGATACGGTGAAAAAGGACGACGTCCTCTACACCATCGACAGTTCCGACGCCGGCAACAGTCTGGAGCGGGCGGAAAACGCCGTGGCCCAGGCCCAGCGGTCCTATGACCAGCTGCTGGACAGCCTGGACGATCTGAGCATCCGCGCCAACACCGCCGGACAGGTTGTGGACCTGGCGGTGGAGGTGGGCGACGAGGTGGCCATGGGTCAGACCATTGCCACCCTGCGCGACAGCGCCACCATGACCATCGAACTGCCCTTCCCCGCCGATGAGGCGGCGCTGTTCACCATCGGCCAGTCGGCCCAGGTGACGGTGGACGGCTCCTTTGAGACGGTCTACGGCACCGTTACCTCCATCAGCGCTTCGGATACGGTCCTCAGCGGCAACCGCATCGTCCGCAATGTGGAGATCAGCGTCTCCAACCCCGGCGCCATCACCAATACCACCACGGCCACGGCCACCGTAGGTACTTCGGCCTGCGCCCAGAGCGGTACCTTTGCCTATGCCGCTGAGAAGACCGTCATGGCCAAGACCTCCGGCGAGGTATCGTCCGTGCCGGTCAAGGAGGGCGACACGGTCTCCAAGGATCAGGTTTTGGTGGTCCTCTCCAGCGACACCCTGGACGATCAGCTTCAGAATGCCGCCGATCAGGTGGAGGATGCCAAGCTGAGCCTGGACAGCCAGCAGGACAGCCTGGACAACTACACCATTTCCTCTCCCATCGACGGCACCATCGTGGACAAGACGTACAAGCAGGGCGACAACGCCGAGGCGGGCAAGCAGCTATGTACCATCTTCGATTTGAGCTATCTGACGTTCACTATGAACATCGACGAGCTGGACATCAGCCAGGTGGCCGTGGGCCAGAAGGTCCGCATCACCGCCGACGCCGTGGAGGGCCAGACCTTTGAGGGCACGGTCACCAAGGTCAGCATCAACGGCACCACCTCCGGCGGCGTCACCGCCTATCCCGTCACGGTCCGCATCGACAACACCGACGGTCTGCTGCCCGGCATGAACGTGGACGGCGCCATTGTGGTGTCGGAGAAGCAGGACGTGCTGGCCGTGCCGGTGGAGGCCGTGGAGCGGGGCAATCAGATTCTGGTACAGACCGGCGATACCACGGAGACCCCCAAGGGCGAAACCGCCGAGAGCGGCATTCCCGCGGGCTTCGAGTATGTGGAGGTCACACTGGGCGAGACCAACGGCGACTACATCGAGGTCACCGAGGGTCTCAGCGACGGCGATGTGATCGCCTACATCCAGCCCACCTTTGAGGCGTCCAGTCTGATGGATGAGATGTACGGCCCCATGGGCTCGGAGACCATGGTGGTGGAAGCGGAGCCCATGCCCGGCGGCGGCGGACCCGGTGGCGGAGGCGGCGGCGGGATGCCCGCGGGCGGCGGAGGCGGCTTCTGATGGAAACACCCTTGATCGCCTTTGAAGAAGTCTCCAAGCTGTACCACATGGGCGACAGTATTGTGGTGGCCGCCGACAAGATTTCCATGGAGATATACCGGGGGGAGTTTGTGGCCATTGTGGGCCAGTCCGGTTCCGGTAAGTCCACCTGCATGAATATCATCGGCTGTCTGGACGTGCCCACCTCCGGCCGCTACCTCCTGGACGGCCAGGACGTAGGCAAGATGAACAAGAACCAGCTGGCGGAAATCCGCAACAAAATGCTGGGCTTCATCTTCCAGCAGTACAACCTGTTGCCCAAGCTGACGCTGCTGGAAAACGTCATGGTACCGCTGATGTACGCCGGCGTTCCCCTGAAGGAGCGGAAACAGCGGGCCATGGATGCGCTGGAGAGCGTGGGCCTGAAAGAAAAGTACAAGCACCGGCCCAATCAGCTGTCCGGCGGCCAGCAGCAGCGTGTTTCCATCGCGAGGGCTCTGGTGGGGATGCCGTCGGTGATTCTGGCCGACGAACCCACCGGCGCGCTGGACTCCAAGACGGGCCGGGAGGTCCTCAACATCCTCCAGGGGCTCAACCAGCAGGGCAACACGGTGGTTTTGATCACCCACGACAACTCCATCGCCGCCACGGCCAAGCGGATCATTCGCCTGGAGGACGGCCGGGTGATCTACGACGGACCCTCCGACGACCCCAAGGCGTTCGTCCGGGGCGGCATGGCCGCCGGTGAGACGGGAGGTGCTCCCGCTTGAACGTCATGGAATCCTTCAAAATGGCGGTGAGCAACATCCGCACCAGCAAAATGCGGTCGTTTCTCACCATGCTGGGCATCATCATCGGTGTGGCCGCCGTCATTGTCATTGTGGGCATGGGCAACGGCATGGAAATTTACATGACCGAGCAGTTCGAGTCCATGGGTACCAACACCCTGACCGTGTCCATCTATGGCCGCGGCACCGGCCGCACCGTCTCCGACGAGGACATGTACGAGATCGTAGCCCGCAACAGCGACGCCCTGGAGCTGCTGTCCCCCACGGTGTCCATGCAGTCTGCCGCCAAAATCGGTACCGACACCATTACCAGCACCTCCATCACCGGTGTCAGCGAGGACTATTTCACCATCAAGGACTACGACGTGTCCATGGGCCGGGGACTGCAATATGTGGATATGCTCAAGCGCAGCCGCGTCTGTGTGGTGGGTACCTATCTCAATCAGGAGTATTTCGGCGGCAACGCCCTGGGCCAGACCGTCAAAATCGGCGGCACCCCCTTTACGGTGGTGGGCGTCCTGAAGGAGATCGGCGACAGCACCGAATACAGCAGCGACAACGCCATTTTTGTCCCCTATACCACGGCGGCCCGGCTCAGCAATATGGGCACCATTTCCAGCTATACCGTCACGGTCACCGATGTGAACCAGTCCACCTGGTCCAAGGGCGTGCTGGAAAAAGAACTCTTTGATATCTTTGAGGACGAGAACGCCTACACGGTCATCTCCATGGCGGAGATTCTCGACCTGATGACCCAGATGTTGGATGTGATGATCACCGTCCTGGCGGCTATTGCCGCCATCTCCCTGGTGGTGGGCGGCATCGGCATCATGAACATCATGCTGGTGTCCGTGTCGGAGCGGACCAGAGAGATCGGCGTCCGCAAGGCGCTGGGCGCCAAGGAACGGTACATCATGAGCCAGTTTGTCATTGAGGCCGCCACCACCAGCGCCATCGGCGGCGCGGTGGGCATCGCCTTCGGTCAGGCGCTGTCCAGTCTGGCCACGGTCATCATCGTCAACGCTCTGGACACCGATCTGGCGGTGACGCCGTCGGCAGGCTCCATCGCCCTGGCCGTGGGCATCTCCGTGGCCATTGGCATTCTCTTCGGCTATCTGCCCGCCAAAAAGGCGGCGCGGCTCAATCCCATCGACGCACTGCGTCACGACTAGGAGGTAGAATACGATTATGTGGAAACGACTGACGGGCCTGTTTCTGGCCCTGACGCTGCTGGCCGGTCTCCTGGCCCTGCCGGCCGCCGCCGCCGAAACCACCGGCGAGCCGGTGGCCACGGTCCAGGCGTTGGGAATCCTCAACGGCGACCAGAACGGCAATCTCAATCTCTCGGGCAATGTGACCCGGGCCCAGTTCTGTAAAATGCTGGTGGCGGCGTCGCCCTACAGGGACACCGTGGGCGGCAGCGGCGGATACTCCCTGTTCACCGATGTGAAAAGCGACCACTGGGCGGTGGAGTACATCAAAACCGCCGTGGATAACGGCTGGCTCCTGGGCTATCTGGACGGCAGCTTCCATCCCGACAGCTCCATCACCCTGGAGGAGGCGGCCACGGTGGCGCTGCGGGTCCTGGGCTACACCAATGCGGACCTGGCCGGTACCTATCCGGCGGCCCAGCTGTCCAAGTTCAACGCTCTGGGCCTGCACGCGGGCTTCTCCAAGGGCCAGGGCCAGGCCATGAGCCGCATGGACTGCGCGTGGCTCTTCTATAACCTGCTGGCGACGGAGACCAAGAGCGGCCAGATCTACGGTCAGACCCTGGGCTATACTCTGGATTCCACCGGCCATGTGGATTACGGTTCCCTAGTGACGTCGGAGACCGAAGGCCCCTTCACCGTGTCCGGCACCGTGTCCCTGCCCTTTGACCGGAACAGTGCCACCGTGTACCGCAACGGCCACGCCGCCGACTGGAGTCAGGTGGCAAACTACGATATTTACTACTATAACACCAATTTGCAGACGGTATGGGTCTATTCCAACCGCATCACCGGTACCTATACGGCGGCCAGCCCCTCCGCGGTGGCTCCCACGTCGGTGACGGTGGCCGGCAACACCTATGCCATTGAATCCTCCACCGCCGCCCACAAACTGTCGTCCCAGGGCGAATACGGCATCGGCGACACGGTGACGCTGCTGCTGGGCATGAACGGCGGCGTGGCCGACGTCTGCGACGTATCCTCCGCCGCCGGTACCTACTACGGTGTGGTGACCAGTGCGGCCCAGCAGTCCATGGTTACGTCGGGCGGCGACGCGGTGGTGGAGCAGACGCTGAAGGTCCTGTGTACCGACGGTGTGGAGCGCACCTTCACCGGTTCCTATGCCTACGACGTGGGCAGCGTGGTCCGGGTGGATTACGGACAGAAGTCCGTGGTGGAGCGGCAGGGCATTCTGGCCCTGTCCGGTAAGGTCAACAGCACCGGTACGTCCTTGGGAACGTACACCCTGTCCGATCAGGTGGAAATCCTGGATTCCAGCAGCTCCGGCAGCGCTGTGCGGATCTATCCCAAGCGCCTGGCCGGTGTGACGCTGGAGCGGGACAATGTGCTGTTCTACCACATGGACAGCCAGGGGAAGATTGACCGGCTGATTCTGCGGGACGCCACCGGCGACGCCGAGGATTATGTCCTCTTCACGGCGGTATTTGACGACGTGGATGAAAAGGTTCCCTCCTACCAGGGCCAGTATTCCTACCTGCGCAACGGCCAGTCCCAGACCTATACCTCTGTGGACTGGATGTACCACCTCCAGGTGGGCGGCGGCGTGATCGAATACAACAAGGGCGTCGTGGACCAGATGAAAAACATCAGCAGCGCCACGCTCACCAGCCTGACCGGGGCCACGGCTACGGTGGGGAACCGAACCTACACGGTCAGCGACCGTGTGCAGGTCTATGTGGTGTCCGACGGCGAATATTTCGCGGTTCCCGCGTCCTCCGTGGAGGATACGGACCGGTATACGCTGACAGCGTGGTATGACGAGCTGGGCTATCCTGCCGGCGGCCAGGTCCGCCTGATTGTGGCCCGTGAAAAATAATCGCTGTTACGCGTATATCCTCCGGTGTGCCGACGGGACGCTGTACACCGGCTGGACCAACGATTTACAGCACCGCGTGGAAACCCACAACGCCGGGAAAGGGGCCAAATACACCCGGACCCGGCGGCCTGTGGCGCTGTGCTATTATGAGACCTTCGACACCGCTTCGGAGGCCATGCGGCGGGAGGCGGCCATCAAAAAGCTGACCCGCCAGCAGAAACTCCGGCTGATGGCTGGAACAACGGAATAAATACCGGCCCGCCGTGCAGTTTACAATGGCACGACGGGCCGGTCTGTTTATCCGCCGGTAACGGATGCGGTAGGAAACATATGGAATTGTCCGGGGTTCTGTGCTATACTTTTCACAAAAGAAGCGCGTCAAAGCCGACTGCGGCGCAATGAAACTAGTACAAGGAGGAATCCGCGATGATCCGTTGGAAACAGCAGGAAACTGGTGAGGGAGAATTTGACAGTCAATTTTTCCGCAATGAGGACGGCAACACACTCTGTGTTTACGCCAATGGAGACAGCCCCGATTGGATGGAGTGCGCCGAACGCTGTGTGGAGGCGTTCAACCACCTTCCGGACGCTGTGATTCAGGAAATTTGCAAACAGCTCACAGACTGCGCCCAGGCAGGCGACGGCCTGGAGGAGGCGTTTGAACTGCCGCCCCTGGAGAGCCCCCAGGCGATTCTGGAGTATTGCTGGTTTGTGGCGCTGTATGTCGATCTGGAGAACGAAGACGACGAAATCGCCTATGCCGTGGAAGGCGAAGGGGAATGGGGCGAGAATATCGGCTTTTACATCCAGAATAACCGGGTGGTTTATGTCGGCCCCGATTATCTGACGTATATGAAAAATGGCTGATGTTCCATAGGATTCACAAGGGCGGGACTTGCGTCCCGCCCTTGGTTATGTCCGGAAAATCACGCGACCGGTCGGTTGCCCCCGCCGCGTTGCGTGGTACGGATTTGCACCAGCGCTTACGACAACACAGTGGTTTCCGTCAGTTGGGCAAACTTGGCCTCGGCTTCCTGCAAAATCGTCAGGCCCGCCGACAGTTGGGTGCTGTCACAGATCAGCAGCACCGATTCTCCATGGGATTTGGACGCGGCGGTGGCCGTCAGCCGTGCCGACGGCTGGTAGTAGACACAGTACCGGTTCTCCAACGCTGCCGCCTCCGCCGTCTCCGGCAGCAGACAGAGCAGCGTCTTACGGCCCAGGACCGCATCCAGAGCATCGTTGGCCGCCCGCAGCGCGTCTTCCATGGGGCGGTTGTCGCTGCTGTCCACCGTCAGGCCGACGGCATATCCCGACACGGTGAGCTGCCGGACCAGATCGGGCTGCTCCCACAGCTCCTGTTCCGTGAAGAAAAACACAGCGGGCAGAGTTTCGGTTTGCAGCAGGGCCAGAGATTGGGCCATGGTGGCCCCGTCGGTGATGGCCAGATGGACCGTCACCGGTTCGCCCTCCTCCGGCTGCTCCGGCTCCGGCGCCGTCCCCGGCTGGGTGGGCTGCTGGGGTGTGGTGGGCGTGGAAGTCCCCGGCTGGCTGGGCTGTTCCGGCTTCGTTTGAGCGGACTCATACTGCTCCACCCGGTAGGCAATGAGATTTTCCGCCTTGGTGATAAACAGATTGTCGTCATAGACCTGGCTGCCGGTGGTGAAGCGCACCACCGTATAGCCGCCGGCACTGGTGAGAACGCTGCACTGGACGCCGAAATGGGCGGCGGAATAGGCGGCAGGCAGGAAAATAACGCCGCCCCGGAGCACCGCTCCCAGGGGCTGGGTGGTGTTGTTTTCATCGGTGACGCCGCCGCCGCTCAGGTCATAGACCAGGCGGCCCGTCCGGTCCGTCAGCGTCACCGTATTGGCGGTCGCTGAATAGACCGGGTAGATATCCACGGAAGAAAACACCGTGTAGGGTACATAGTAGGTCCCGTTGGCGTAAAAGGGCAGTTCCCCGCCGGAAAGGGTCAGGGGAATGGTGTCGTTGACGGCCACAAAGGCCAGATTGGACGCCCCGGCGGTGGGGACCGCCAACAGGGACAGCACCAGGGCCGCGCACAGCAGCAGATGCAGCAGTCGTTTGCGCACCGTCTTCACCTCCTGAGTTCGATGGATGGAGCGTTAATCATTGCGGCGGCGTCCGCCCACAATCAGCAGCAGACGCAGCAGCTGGGCCAGGGACACGGCCAGGGCCGCCACATACGTCATGGCGGCGGCGGAGAGGGTTTTTCTCGCGCCCACCATTTCGTCGTCGTCCAGCAGATGGCCCGATTCCAGCGCGTCTAAAGCCCGACGGCTGGCGTTGAACTCCGTGGGCAGCGTCACCAGCTGAAACACCGTGGACAACGCAAAACAGGCGATGCCCGCATAGGCCAGCTGGACGCCCAGTTCCCCGGAAATGAACAGCAGACCGATGAGAATCAAAGGCAGGGCCAGTTTGGAGCCGATGTTGGTGATGGGGATAATGGCGGCCCGCAGTTTGATGGGAGCATAGCCCACGGCGTACTGGATGGCGTGGCCCGCCTCGTGGGCCGCTACGCCGATGGCGGCGGTGGAGGTGTCGCTGTAGACCGCATCCGACAGGCGGATGACGTTGGTCCGGGGGTCGTAGTGGTCCGTCAGATTGCCGCCGATGCGTTCAATGCGGACGTTGCGCAGACCGTTGGCGTCCAGGACCATGCGGGCGGCGTCGGCGCCGGTAAGACGGCGGCGGGAGCGCTGCTGGGAATATTTGCGGAAGGTTCCGTTGACGCGGCTGCTGGCCCACATGGCAAACAGCACCGCGGGCAGCACCAGAACCAGATAGTAATAATCAAAAAACATGGCAACCACACTTTCTTGCAGTTTTACAGCTATTGTACCCCAAGATTGTGAATAAATCTACCCTCCGTTGTTTAGAACGGATTTTGTGGATAACCCTGTTGGGGAGCTGTGTATAAATTGTGGAAAACAGAACTCATATGGGCAATTTTGGCCCATCATAAGGGCCGAATCATCCCCTATATTAGGGCCAATTTTGCCCCCTAGTAATAATAAAATAATAATAATAAATAAATTATAACTAGAAAGAAAGAATAAAAAGAAAGAAAGAGCGCCGAAGGGCAGTTATCCACAGATTGGTGCAAAAAAAGTTGACAATTGTAAAATTTTCTCTTCTAAACAACACGGCGGCAGCCCTTGATAACAGGGGCTTGCCGCCGTTGGTCTGTTGAAAATTGGAAACAACTGGTTCTATCCACAGGGTATAATACCACTGTCAGGAAAGGCGGGTACGGAAGTCCTCATAGCCGAACTGCCGGACCACCGTTTCCTTGCCGTCCAGATCCCGCCAGACGATGGCGGGCAGGGGCATACCGTTGAAGGTGTTGGTCTTGACCATGGTGTACAGGGCCATGTCTCCGAAGGTCAGCCGCGTGCCCTCCGTCAACGGCGTGTCGAAGGAGTAGTCGCCGATGATGTCGCCGGCCAGACAGGTGGGACCGCCCAGCCGGTAGGTGTGGGCTTTCTCGTTGGCGGCACCGCTGCCCAGGAGGGGCGGACGGTAGGGCATTTCCAGCACGTCGGGCATATGGCAGGCGGCGGAGGTGTCCAGAATGGCAATATCCATGTCGTTGTGGAGGACCTCCAGAACTTCCGTCACGAGAAAGCCGCTGTTCAGCACAACAGCTTCGCCCGGCTCCAGGTAGACGGTCACGTTGTACCGCTCCCGCAGACCCTGGACCAGCCGCACCAGCCGTTCCACGTCGTAGTCGGACCGGGTGATGTGGTGGCCGCCGCCCAGATTCAGCCATTGCATCCCGGGCAGGTATTTTCCGAACTGGTCCTCGAAGGCTTGCAGCGTCGTCTCCAGGTCGTCGGCATTCTGCTCACAGAGGGTGTGGAAGTGCAGGCCGTCCAGCAGGGGCAGCAGGCTCGCATCGAAGTTTTCCAGCGTCGTACCCAGCCGGGAGCCGGGAGCGCAGGGGTCGTAGATGGCGTGGCCCTCCTGGGTGGAGCAGCGGGGATTGGTCCGTAATCCCATACTTTTTCCCGCTTCTCTGGCACAGGGACCGAACTTCCGCAATTGGTTGGGGCTGTTGAACACAAAGTGGTCGGCGTATTGCAGCAGCGCCTCGAACTCGTCGGCCCGGTAGGCCGGGGAAAACACATGGGTTTCCCCGCCGAATTGCTCCTTGCCCAGCCGAGCCTCGTAGAGACCGCTGGCCGTGGTGCCGCAAAGATACTGGGCGATCAGGGGATAGGCGTAAAACATGGAAAAGGCCTTCTGGGCCAGGAGGATGCGGCAGCCCGCTTCCTCCTGCACCTGTTTCAAAAGCTCCAGATTCTTGCGCAGTAACCCCTCGTCCACGACGAAATAGGGGGTGCGGATGGTATCGCTCATGAATCAGTCCACCAGCACCGGGTTGTCGTTGATCTGCCAGGGCAGGCCCCACTGGTTCAGGGCGTCCATGTAGGGGTCCGGGTCGAACTCCTCCACGGTGTAGACGCCGGGCTTGGTCCACTTGCCGGTGAGCATCATCATGGCGCCCACCATGGCCGGTACGCCGGTGGTGTAGCTGATGGCCTGGGAGCCGACCTCTTTGAAGCACTCCTGGTGGTCGCAGACGTTGTAAATATAGGCGGTCTTGTCCTTGCCGTCCTTCTTGCCGGTAAAGATGCAGCCGATGTTGGTCTTGCCCACGGTGCGGGGGCCGAGAGAGGCCGGGTCGGGCAGCAGGGCCTTGAGGAACTGGATGGGCACGATCTGATGGCCCTCAAATTCGATGGGCGTGGTGGACAGCATACCCACGTTCTCCAGACACTGCATGTGGGTCAGATAGGACTGGCCGAAGGTCATAAAGAAGCGGATGCGCTTGACGCCGGGAATGTTCTTGGCCAGGGATTCGATCTCCTCGTGGTGCAGCAGGTACATATCCTTGTGGCCCACCTGGTCAAAATCATACTCCCGCTTGATGGACATGGCGGGAATTTCCACCCAGTGGCCGTCCTCCCAGTAGGAGCCGGGGGCGGAGACTTCGCGGAGGTTGATCTCCGGGTTGAAGTTGGTGGCGAAGGGGTAGCCGTGGTCGCCGCCGTTGCAGTCCAGAATGTCGATGGTGTCAATCTGGTCGAAGAGGTGTTTCTGGGCGTAGGCGCAGTAGGCCTGGGTCACGCCGGGGTCGAAGCCGGTGCCCAGCAGCGCCGTCAGACCGGCTTTCTCAAATTTCTCCTTGTAGGCCCACTGCCAGGAGTAATCAAAGTAGGCCGTAAAGCCCTCCTCCTTGCAGCGCTTCTCGTAGATGGCCCGCCACTCCGGATCGTCGGTGTTCTCCGGCTCGTAGTTGGCCGTATCCAGGTAGTTGACGCCGCAAATGAGGCAGGCATCCATGATGGTCAAATCCTGGTAGGGCAGGGCGATGTTCATGACCAGATCGGGCTGGACCTTTTTGATGAGCGCGACCACTTCATCGACGTTGTCGGCGTCCACCTGGGCCGTGGTGATCTTCGTCTTGGTCTTGCCCTCCAGTTCCGCCTTGATGGCGTCGCACTTGCTGACGGTGCGGCTGGCAATGCAGATTTCGCTGAAAACGTCGCTGTTCTGGCAGCACTTGTGGATGACCACGCCGGCCACGCCGCCGCAGCCAATGATGAGAACCTTGGACATGGAAAGTTCCTCCTTCAAACAATGTGATTTTGGGGATTTCGCCCCGTGCGCGGGGCGACCGGGGCGTTGCCCCTGGACCCCACAATTTTTTTGTAAAAAAATTGACTAAAAACTTTTATATATTTAGGGTACGGGGACAGAGCCCCCCGGAAAAGACGGTTAGAAGTTGTCGTTCATGGCCAGGAGCATCTCCCGGACGATTTTCGCCGCCACGGCGTTGGAAGCGCCGGTGGGGTCATAGTGGGGGCTTAATTCGTTGACGTCGCAGCCCACGAGGTTACAGCGGTTGCAGACCAGGGTGACGGCTTTCCGCAGGGCGTCGAAGGGGACGCCGCCGGGCTCCGGGGTGCCGGTGCCGGGGAACACCGATGGGTCCAGCACGTCCAGGTCCACGGTGAAGTACACAGGCTTGTCCCCCAACTGCTCCACCAGCGGTTCCAGGCCGTCAAAGTCAAAGGGATGGGTTATTACATGATCCTTGCCCCACACCCATTCGGACCGGTCGCCGGAGCGGATGCCGAACTGAAAAATTCTGCCGTCGCCGACCAGGTCCCAGCAGCGGCGCAGGACACAGGCGTGGGACAGCTCCACGCCCAGATATTCCTGCCGCAGGTCGGCATGGGCGTCGAAGTGGACAATGGTCACGTCGGGATAGTTGGCATGGACGGCTCGGAACGCGCCCAGCGTCACCAGGTGCTCGCCGCCGATCAGGAAGGGCCGCTTGCCCTCGGCCAGAATGGCCGCTGCCTGGGCTTCGATATCGTCCAGGGCCAGCTGGGAACTGCCCATGGACAGCTCCAGGTCGCCCAGGTCCAGGATGTGGGCGTCCAGCAGGTCCCGGTCCTGATAGGGGCTGTACGTCTCCAGGCCGTAGGACTCCCGCCGCAGGGCGTTGGGGCCGAAGCGGGTGCCGGGACGGTTGGAGGTGGTGGAATCAAAGGGCGCGCCGAATAACACGGTGCGGGCCGCGTCTGCCGGGCAGTCACAGGCCATATAGGTATCAATCTGCGGCTTCAACATGCTTCAATAACTCCTCTACATAGGCGGGAATATAGAACGCTCCCCGGTGGAGCATGGTGGTGTAGTACCAGCAATGGAGCCCCCGCTGATTCCAGCGGTCGGCGTCCAAATCCTTGAGGGGATGATATTTCTTGGACGCAAACCCGAACAGCCAGTGGCCCGAGGGGTACGTGGGGATATGGGCCTGATAGACCCGGCTGATGGGGAAGGACTCCACAATCCGCTTGTGGGCCCGCTGACAGGCCACGGCGTCCTCGTCATAGAAGGGGCTTTCGTGCTGATTGACCATAATGCCGTCGTCGCGCAATGCCTTATAGCAGTTGCCGTAGAACTCCCGGGTGAACAGACCCTCGCCGGGGCCAAAGGGGTCGGTGGAATCGACAATAATCAAATCGTAGCAGTTCTCCTTGGAGCGGATGAACTTGAGGCCGTCGGCGTAGTGGATGGTGACCCGGGGATCGTCGAGAGAACAGGCGGTCTTGGGCAGAAATTCCCGGCAGACGCGGACCACTTCCTCGTCGATTTCCACCATGTCGATGTGGTCGATGTCGTCGTAGCGGCACAGCTCCCGGATCACGCCGCCGTCGCCGGCGCCGATAACCAGCACATCCCGGACATGGGGATGGACGGCCATGGGCACATGGGTAATCATCTCATGGTAGATGAATTCGTCCCGTTCCGTCAGCATCATATAGCCGTCCAGCGTCAGAAAGCGGCCGAATTCCTGGGACTCAAACACGTCGATGCGCTGGAAGTCGCTCTGGCCGCTGTAGAGCTGGCGGTTGACGCGGATGGAGAACTTGGCGTCGTTGGAATGTTTCTCGGAAAACCAAAATTCCATTTATGCTTCCTCCCTGGTCAGTACGTTCAGGCGGAGAATGTCGGCATCCTCGGGGCCGGTCATGGAGCAGCCCTTGGCCTTGGCGTAGGCGATGTAGTCGAGAATGGGCTTTGTAATCCGCTCGCCGGGGGCCAGAATGGGGATGCCGGGGGGATAGCACATGACAAACTCGCTGCAAACCCGGCCCGCCGTATCTTCAATGGGCAGCGATTCTTTCTCGGCGTAGAATGCCACCTGGGGCGAAACCGCCACCTCCGGTTCGATGTATTCCTGCTCCATCAAACCGGCACGGCTCTTGCCGAAGCGGCGGCGCACCTCGCTCATGGCGCTGACCAGCCGTTCCACCTCGCGGGGCCGGTCGCCAATGGAAAGATAGGCCAGAATGTTGCCCAGGTCGCCGAATTCAATCTGAATGTCGTATTCATCCCGCAGCAGGTCGTAGACCTCGATACCGGCCAGACCCACTTCCAAGGTGTTCACCGACAGCTTTGTGACGTCGAAATCGAAAATGCTTTCGCCGTTGATGAGTTCGCTGGAATAGGCGTAATAGCCGCCGATGTCGTTGATCTCGGAGCGGGCGTAGTTGGCCAGTTCGATGACCCGTTCAAACTCCTGCTTGCCCCGCAGGGCCAGGTTGCGGCGGGCGATGTCGAGACTGCTCAACAGGAGATAGGAGCCGGAGGTGGTCTGGGTCAGATTGATGATCTGCCGGACGTACCCGGCGTGGACGTTGGGACCCATCAAGAGCAGGCTCGACTGGGTCAGGCTGCCGCCGGACTTGTGCATGGACACGGCGGCCATGTCGGCCCCGGCCGCCATGGCGGAGACGGGCAGCTTGTCACTGAAATAGAAGTGGGTACCGTGGGCCTCGTCGGCCAGACACAGCATCCCGGCGTCGTGGGCCAGCTTGACGATGGCCCGGAGATCGGAACAAATGCCGTAATAGGTGGGATTGTTGACCAGCACGGCCTTGGCGTCGGGGTTGCGGCGGATGGCGTCGGCCACCTCGCAGACCCGCATCCCTAAGGGGATGCCCAGGCGGCTGTCACATTGGGGATTGACGTAAACGGGAATGGCGCCGCAGAGAACCAAGGCTCCCATGACGCTGCGGTGGACGTTGCGGGGCAGGATGATCTTATCGCCCCGCTTGACGGTGGACAGTACCATGCTCTGGACGGCGGAGGTGGTGCCGCCTACCATTAAATAGGCGTAGGCCGCGCCGAAGGCGTCGGCGGCCAGCTCCTCGGCCTCCTTGATGACGGAGACGGGATGGCACAGGTTGTCCAGGGGTTTCATAGAGTTGACGTCCATGCTGACGCAGGTCTCGCCCAGCAGCCGCGTCAGCTCCGGGTTGCCGCGGCCCCGTTTGTGGCCCGGCACGTCGAAGGGTACCACCCGCATTTTGCGGAAGTTTTCCAACGCCTCGTAGATGGGCGCCCGGGTCTGATCCAGGATTTTCAAGGAAGCACTCCCCCTTAAATCGAAAGTTTTACTCGATTTTTTACAAAAAATCGCAGGGGTCCAGGGGGCAGCGCCCCCGGTCGCTGGCCGCAGCCAGCGAAATACCCGCGCCGCGCACGGCGCGAAACACCCCGGCGTCCCAAACCGCCATCCGCAGATGGCGGAATCCCCGGCGGCTGTACACAGCCGCCATCGGTTCGACGCCCCCTGCGGGGGGGGGGATGGCGAACCGATCTCATGGGGACGGGGCATCAATAAATATTCTGCCCGCTGAAAATCTCAATCATCTCCCGGGAGATGTTGTTGGTGATTTCCAGCCGGATTTTCGGTGGCAGCTCGTAGACGTCGGTCTTAAACAGATAATTCTGCAAATCGATATCCTTGCGCATCATACGGGTGTGGAACAGGTTGGCGGCGTAAACATTCATGTCCACGGCGTCGTAGGCGTGGAGAATGTCCTCGCTGATGTAGTCCTGAATGGAGGCCACCCGGTGGTCCATAAACAGTTTCCGGCCGCCAACGTCCCGGGTAAAGCCCCGGACACGGTAGTCCATGGTGATGATGTCGGAATCAAAGGAGCCGATCAGATAGTCCAGCGTTGAAAGGGGCGTGATCTCGCCGCAGGTGGCCACGTCGATATCGACGCGGAAGGTGGCCAGGCTCGTTTCCGGATGGTATTCCGGATAGGTGTGGACCGTCACATGGCTCTTGTCCAGATGGGCCAGCTGGGTTTCCCCGGCGGGGATCATGGAGCTTTCGGCAATGAGAATGGTCACCGACGCGCCCTGGGGCTCATAATCCTGCTTGGCGATGTTGAGAATCTTCGCGCCGATCATGTCGGTGAGATTGGTGAGGATGCCGGTGAGCCGTTCCGAATTGTACTGCTCGTCGATGTAGGCAATGTAATCCCGCTGTTCCCGCGGCGTTTTGGCGTAACAGACGTCGTAAATGTTGAAGCTCAAAGCCTTCGTCAGATTGTTGAAGCCGTACAGTCTCAGTTTCTCGCCCATAGGTGTACCCCCTGCCGTCCTTCCAGGGAGGACGGTCGATTCTCTCAAAATAATAAAAAACAGACAGTATGCCGCTGCATACTGTCTGTAAAACACGCAAATTCGCTGTGACATGGGGAAACTCCCCCCGTTTCGGCGGAGAGAGGCGGGCCGGCAGCCCGTACAGCGTTTGACAGAGTCTATATAGCAAATACTTACTTTTACTACTCTTATTGACCGTTTTACAAGTTGATGCAGGATGCTCCCGCTGGTTTTAAGAAACCAACTTATAAAATTGTGCTTTTAACACAATCAATAATGGCGGCGACGCCGCCCATCGGCAGTTGACCCGGCTGTCCGTATGGCCTTTCCCCGCGAAGCGGGTGGTCGAAGAAATATTTGCATGGATACTCTGTTCGACACTCATATCACATACACGCTTACTATACCGGCATTGACCCCGGTTGTCAAGGGATTTCCACCGCCCAACAGGGATTTTTTGTCGAAGCGTCAGGCGACGGGATTTTTGTCCCGGTGTACTTGACGGCGGCGGCGGAACATAGTATTCTAAAGAATAAGCGAGTATATAACACATAACACAGTCCATGGGGAAACGGGTGCAACTCCCGTGCAGTGCCGCTACTGTGACGACGGGTTTCCCGTCGGAGCCAGACCGCCGGTGGACTGTCTTTCCTTCCGCGCCGCGAGTCACGGCAGCCGGAGGCTGCCGGTCAGACCGCACGCCCCCGGGCGTGCGGTTTTTGATTGGGCAGCACCGCGCCGGTGTGCCCTTGCCAAATTATGCGGCGCTGCCGTAGAAAATCAGGAATTATCAGAGAAAAATGGGGAAACTGACCAATGAATATCCAAATGATCGGCATTGACCATACGACGGCCCCCGTGGAGATCCGCGAGAAATTCTCATTCACCTCCAAGGTCCAGGCGGCCCTGATGGAACAGGCTGCCGCCCTGCCGGGGGTCCTGGGCGTCATTCTGCTGTCCACCTGCAACCGGACCGAACTGTGGGTCCACTGCCGCCCTGATGTGGAGCCGCCGCTGTGCGACTGCATCTGTCAGATTGCCGGGGCGGGGACCGAGCAATACCGGGACCGGTTCCGCCGCCGCCGGGGCGAGGAGGCCGTGGCCTACCTCTTCGGCATGACCAGCGGCCTGCGCTCCCAGATTTTCGGAGAGGACCAGATTCTCACCCAGGTGAAAGAGGCATTGGACAAGGCCCGGACGGCCCTCCACACGGACACGGTGCTGGAGGTGCTGTTCCGCATGGCCATCACCGCCGCCAAAAAGGTCAAGACCGGCATGCAGACGGCCACCGCCGACACCGGCGCCGTGGGCTACTGTCTGGAAAAGCTCCGGGGCGAGGGCTACGACTTCACCGGCCGCCGCTGTCTCGTCATCGGCAACGGCAAAATGGGCAAGCTGGCCGCCCAGGCCTTGCGCCAGGCCGGGGCCATTGTCACGGTTACCGTCCGCCAGTACCGCAGCGGCGTGGTGGAGATTCCCGTGGGCTGCGAGCGCATCGACTACGGCCGCCGCATGGAACTGCTGCCGGACTGCGATATGGTGGTCAGCGCCACCACCAGCCCCAACACCACGATGAAATATGAGGACGTCTCCGCCGCCGTCTGGAAACCGGGTCTGATCTTTCTGGATTTGGCCGTGCCGAGAGACATCGACCCCCGCATTGCGGAGCTGCCCGGCGTCCGGCTCTTTGATATTGATTCGTTCCACGCCCCCCAGTCCGAGGAGCGGACCCGGATGGAGGAGGAGGCCCAGGCAGTCCTTTCTCAGCAGATTCAGGAGTTTGTCACCTGGTACGACTGTCGCGACCGCATCCCCATGACCAACGAGCTGGCCGAAAAATGCGCCGTGGATTTCCTCGTCCGGGTGGAACCGGCCATCCGCCAGACCCATCTGGACAGCGAAGCCGCTTCGGCGCTGCGGGTCCAGCTGGAAGACGCGGCCAAAAAGCACTTCCGCCGTCTGCTGTTCGCCGTCCGGGACGAGGCCGGAGCCGCCGCGTTCCGGCAATGTCTGGACGCCATGGAGAAATTCTATGACCAGGCGTAAATTTCCCCTTTATATTGATTTGGACGGAAAGCCCGTGGTATTGGTGGGCGGCGGGACCATCGCCGCCCGGCGGGCGAAAACCCTCTCCCAGTTCGGTGTGAAACTGACGGTCATTGCGCCGTCCATCGACGCGTCCATCCGGGCCTTGCCCGGCGTGACGTGCATCGAACGGCCCTGGGACCCGGCGCGATTGGGGGAGGCCGTCTTTGTGCTGACGGCCACGGACTGCGAAGCCGTCAATGCTTCGGTGGTGGAGACGTGCCGGAACCGGGGGATTCCCGTCAACGACGCCTCCGACCAGACCCGCTGTGATTTTCAATTTCCCGCCGTGGCCATCCGCGGCGATGTGGTCGTCGGCGTCAATGCCGGCGGCACCGACCACTCCCTGGTGCGCCGCGTGGCTGCGGCCATCCGAACGCTATTGGAGGGCGAACTATGAAACAACTGCGCATCGGCAGCCGGGAGAGCCGGCTGGCCGTCATTCAATCGGAGCAGGTGGCCGACTATCTGCGGTCCCAGGGTGTGGACGCGCCCCTGGTGACCATGAAGACCACCGGCGATATCATTCTGGACCGGACCCTGGACAAAATCGGCGGCAAGGGATTATTTGTCAAGGAACTGGACAAGGCGCTGCTGGACGGCCGCAGCGATCTGTCGGTCCATTCCACCAAGGATTTGCCCATGGAGATTCCGCCGGAACTGCCCATTGTGGGCTTTTCCAAACGGGAGGACCCCCGGGATGTGCTGGTGCTGCCGGAGGGCTGCACCGAATGGGACAAGACGAAGCCTGTGGGCTGCGCCAGCCGCCGCCGAATGCTCCAGCTACAGGACCTCTATCCCGAGGTGACCTTTGCGCCGGTTCGCGGCAACGTTCTGACCCGGTTGAATAAACTGGACGTGGGCCAGTACGGCGCGCTGATTCTGGCCGCCGCCGGTCTCAAGCGGTTGGGACTGGAGCATCGCATCAGCCGGTATTTTTCCACCGAGGAGATGATTCCCGCCGCCGGACAGGGCATTTTGTGCATCCAGGGCCGGGCAGGGGAGGACTACTCGGCATTGGCTGGGTTCCTGGACGACGGGGCTACGGCCTGCGTCACGGCGGAGCGGGCCTTTGTCACCGCGTTGGACGGCGGCTGTTCCAGCCCCATTGCGGCATTTGCCCATCTGGACGGGGAGACGCTCCATCTGCGGGGCCTCTATTACAGCGAAGCCCACGAAACCCACACCGTCGGAACCTGCTCCGGCCCCGCCGCCGACGCGGCATCCCTGGGGGCCAGACTGGCCGCGGAACTGAAAGAACAACTGGACGGAGGAACCCAATGAGCGGTAAAGTATTTTTGATCGGCGCGGGTCCGTCGGACGCGGGTTTACTCACCTGCAAGGCCCGGGACATTCTGCAATCGGCCGAAGTGGTGGTGTATGACGCATTGGTGGGCGAGGCCATTCTGGCCATGGTGCCGCCGGAGGCCGAGTGCATCAACGTGGGCAAGCGGGCCAGAAACCATACCCGCAGCCAGTGGCAGATCAACGAGATTCTGCTGGAGGAGGCCCAAAAGGGAAAGCGTGTGGTCCGGCTCAAGGGCGGCGACCCGTTTCTCTTTGGCCGGGGCGGCGAGGAACTGGAGCTGCTGGCCAAAAACAACATCCCCTTTGAGATCGTGCCGGGTATCACCTCGGCCATCGCCGTTCCCGCCTACAACGGCATCCCTGTGACCCACCGGGATTTCTGCTCGTCCCTCCACATCATCACAGCCCACAAAAAGGCCGACGAACCCCTCAATATCGATTTTGACGCCCTGGTGCGGACCAAAGGCACGCTGGTATTTTTAATGGGCGTGACCGCCCTGCCTGCCATCTGCCAGGGATTGTTGGACGCCGGCATGGACCCGGAGATGCCCGCTGCCGTCCTGCACCGCGGCACCTCGGCCCGGCAGAAGCGGGTGGTCGCTACGGTTTCCACCCTGCCCGAAGCGGCGGCCCACATGGAGGCCCCGTCGATTATCGTCGTGGGTAAAGTCTGCGCCCTGTCCAAGGAATTCGCCTGGGCCGAACAGCGGCCCCTGTTCGGCAACCGCTATCTGGTGACCCGGCCCCGGGAGCGGGCGGGGGTCCTGGCGTCGCGGCTGCGGGACCTGGGCGGCGAAGTGGTGGAATTCCCCACCATTGAACTGCGCGCCCTCGACGGCGTCTCCCTGGACGGCCTCGACGACAGTACGTGGCTGGTGCTGACCAGTCCTTCCGGCGTGGAGATTTTCTTCGATCTGCTGAAACAGCAGCATAAGGATGTCCGGAGCCTGGCCCACCTGAAGGTGGCGGCGCTGGGCAGCGCCACGGCCAAGGAATTGGAGCGGCACGGCATTCTGGCCGATTTGACGCCCGCCACCTATGACGCCCGGAACCTGGGTGTCTCCCTGGCGGCCAAACTGCAACCCGGCGACAAGGTGTTCATCGCCCGGGCCAAGCAGGGCAGTCCCGAGCTGACGGAACAGCTCAACAGCGTTCCCTGGGCCGATGTCCAGGATGTTGCCACCTATGAGACGGTGCTGACCCGCCCGGCCATTCTGGAACCGTTGGAGCTGCTGGACGGCCGCACCTGGGCCGTGTTCACCAGCGCCTCCACCGTGCGGGGCTTCGCCGCCGCCGCCGGTACCGAGGACCTTTCCCAAGTCAACGCCCTGTGCATCGGCAAACAGACCGAGGCCCAGGCAAAACAATACGGCATGACCACCAAGACCGCTGCCGCCGCCACCATGGACGCATTGGTAGAGCTGGCCCTGGCGTGTGCCAAGGAGGAAGATTGAAATGGAACTGATTCGTCGTCCCCGCCGCCTGCGCAGCGGCGAGATTCTGCGGAAAATGGTGCGGGAGACCCGCATGAGCAAGACCTCCCTGATTTACCCCACCTTTGTGGTGGAGGGGGAGAACCGCAAGGAGGAGATTCCCTCCATGGCGGGCCAGTACCGCTACAGCATCGACCAGCTGCTCTACAAGGCGGAGGAGATGCTGGAAGCGGGCATCGATAAATTTATGCTCTTCGGCATCCCCGACCACAAGGACGCCTGCGGCAGCGAAGCCTATGCCGAGCACGGCATCATTCAGGAGGCCATGCGGGCGCTGAAAGCCCGGCTCCCGGAGCTGTATCTGATCGGCGATGTGTGCATGTGCGAGTACACCTCCCACGGCCATTGCGGCATCCTCCACGGCCATGACGTGGACAATGACCAGACGCTTCAGTACATTGCCAAGATCGCCCGGTCCCAGGTGGAGGCCGGCGCCGATATGGTGGCCCCCTCCGACATGATGGACGGCCGCATTGCCGCCATCCGCGCCGAGCTGGACAAGGCCGGGTATGTCAACACGCCCATTATGTCCTATGCCGTCAAATACGCGTCCTCCTTCTACGGCCCCTTCCGGGACGCCGCCGACTCGGCTCCCAGCTTTGGCGACCGCAAGACATACCAGATGGACTGGCACAACCGGAGAGAGGGCCTCAAGGAAGCCCTGTCCGATGTGGAAGAAGGCGCGGACCTCCTCATGGTGAAGCCCGCCATGGCCTACGGCGACATCATTTCCGACGTCAAGGCCGCCACCAATGTACCCCTGGGCGCGTACAGCGTCAGCGGTGAATACTGCATGGTGAAGACCTGCGGCAAGCTGGGCTATGTGGATGAAACGGCCATTATGTGCGAGATCGCAACGGCTGCTTATCGGGCCGGCGCGGACATCTACCTGACTTACTTTGCAAAAGAGCTGGCCAAGGCCATGGACGAAGGGAGAATCGGATAATGGGCAAGTCGGAAACCCTGTTTGAACGGGCGAAAGCCGTCATTCCCGGCGGCGTCAACAGCCCGGTCCGGGCCTTTGGCTCCATCGGTATGTGCCCCCGGTTCATCGCTACGGCCAAGGGCAGCACCATGACCGACGCCGACGGTGTGACATATATCGACTATGTAGGCTCCTGGGGTCCCATGATTCTGGGCCACAACTACCCGGCCATTGAGGAGGCTGTGGTGGAGGCCGCCCGCCAGGGCTTGAGCTTCGGCGCGGCCACGGAGCGGGAAGTGGAGATGGCGGAGCTGATCTGCCAGCTGGTCCCCTCCATTGAGATGGTCCGCATGGTCAACTCCGGCACCGAGGCCGTCATGAGCGCCATCCGGGCCGCTCGCGGCTTCACGGGCCGGGATAAGATCATCAAGTTCAACGGCTGCTACCACGGCCATAGCGACGGCCTGCTGGTCCAGGCCGGTTCTGGCGTCATGACCGCCGGTGTCCCCGACAGCTCCGGCGTTCCCAGCGGCTGTACCCGGGACACGTTGACGGCCACCTACAACGATCTGGACAGCGTCAAGGCCCTGTTTGAGGCCAACAAAAACGAGATTGCTGCCATCATTGTGGAGCCGGTGGCCGCCAATATGGGCGTGGTGCCGCCCCAGCCGGGATTCTTGCAGGGTCTGCGGGACCTCTGCGACCAAAACGGCAGTCTGCTGATCTTCGACGAGGTCATCACCGGATTCCGCCTGAAAATCGATGGCGCCCAGGGCTATTTCGGCGTGCGGCCCGATTTGACCACCTTTGGCAAGATCATCGGCGGCGGTATGCCCGTGGGCGCCTACGGCGGCCGGAAAGAGATCATGGAAGTGGTGTCGCCGTTGGGTGCGGTCTATCAGGCCGGTACCCTCAGCGGCAACCCCGTGGCCATGGCGGCGGGTCTCTGCCAGCTGAAACTTTTGCGGGACAACCCCCAGTGGTACGATGAACTCAATGCCACCGGCGATTGGTTCTATGGTCAGATGGAGCAGATCATTCGGGAAGCCGGTAAGCTGTACCCGGTCAATCATGTGGGTTCCCTGGGCAGCGTGTTCTTTACCGATGTACCGGTGGTGGATTACGCCTCGGCCAAAACCGCCGATACGGCGGCCTTTGCCGCCTGTGCGCGGAACTACTTCGACCACGGCATCTATGTGGCCCCGTCCCAGTTTGAAGCCATGTTCCTGTCCACAGCTCATACGAAGGAGCAGCTGGAGCAGACGCTGGACGTGCTGAGCAATTACCTCCGTACCCAAAAATAAAAATGTTACTCGATTTTTTGTAAGGCAACGTACCGCCGGTGTGTCTGCGGGCGTCACCGGGCCTTCACCGCACCGGGCTTACCGGTGCGATCCATAAAAAAACCCCCCGGCGGAATTCCGCCGGGGGGTTGCTTATGCTATGGGTTCCGGGGTTCGACTGGGATTAGTCGTAAACCAGAGTGGCCATATCGGGATCATCGATGTTGGTGGAGTCGTACCACTTGGCACCGGTGTCCACGTCGGAGACGGACTCACCGTTAGCAGCGGCAACAGCCAGAGCCACGGCCTGATAGCCGATCTGGACGGGGTCCTGCGTCACAGAGCCGATGAACCAGCCGTTGCGGACAGCGTTCTTCTGAGCGGAACCGGCGTCGAAGCCAGCGACGACCAGACCATCGTACTTGCCGCCCTCAGCCAGGTCGGAACCGTCGGAGGTAGCAGCCAGGAAGCCGGTCACAGCGCCTTCGTTGGAGCAGAAGATGGCGGTGATGCCGTCCATGCCCAGCAGAGCGCTGGCAGAGGTCTGCAGGGAGGTAGCCTCAGTGGTGGCGGAAACTTCCACACGGATGATAATAGCGGGGCTGTCAACCTTCTTCTCCCAAGTGGTGTGGCCTTCGATGGAGACCTTGCCGGGCTGATAGGTCTCGGCGATCTCCGCCATCTTGTTCACAAAACCGGTGGTACGGCCGGTGACGGAAGCGGAAACAGCATCCTGAGACAGGCAGCCGATGACGATGGGAGCGTCGGAGGTGGCGTTCTGCATGGCGGCAACGACGGTCTCGTTCTCGCCAAACTTCTCAGCGGCGATGGCGGCAGCGGCCTCGTTGTCGGTGGCAGCGGTGGCCTTAACAGCGCCGGTGGTGTCGCCGGGAACGCCGGAGTCAAAGCCGATGACGGGGATGTTCTTCTCGGCGCACTCCGCCAGAATCTCGGTGACGGAGTCGGTGGACAGAGCGGCCAGAGCCATGGCCTTGGGGTTCTTGGCCAGCTCGGTCTTGATCATGTTGACCTGAGAGTCGATCTCGGTCTCGGAAGCGGGGCCATCGAAGTAAATGTCAACGCCCAGATCCGCAGCGGCCTGCTCAGCGCCCTCGTTAACGGCCTGCCAGTAAGCGTGCTGGAAGCCCTTGGCCATGACGGGGATGTACAGCTTCTCGCCGCTGCCGGTGTCCTCCGTGGCGGTGTCGCCGGTGTTGCCGGTATCGGCGGTGTCGGTGTTGGAGGTATCATCTGTGCTGGGGGTAGTGGTGTCGTTGGTCTTGCTGCCGCAAGCGACCATACCGAAGGTCATTACCAGAGCAAGAAGCAATGCAGTCAGTTTCTTCATTTTGGTTCCTCCTAAAAATTTAAGATTTTTTATAAGCACACAGGGATGTGAGCCTATCGGATGGGATGGGGTCGGGAAGGGCTTAGCCCTTCTTGACCCGGTTGGCGGCCTTGGTACGCTGGATGTCCAGCAGCACGGCGCCAATGACCACGAGGCCGGTGAAGAAGGTCTGCCAGGGGGCCTGGAGGCCGCAGGCGGAGAGGCCGTTCTTCAGGACGGACATAATGAACACACCGATGATGGTGCCGACCATGGAGCCTGCGCCGCCGCTCATGGACGTGCCGCCGATGACGACGCCGGCGATGGCGTTCAGCTCCTGGCCGTTGCCGGTGCCGGGGGTGATGGTGGTGTAGGCAGCGGCGTAGAAGATACCGGCCATGCCGCAGAACGCACCGCAGATGGTGTAGATACCGACCTTCCAGTTGTCGACGTTGATGCCGGAGAGACGGGCGGCTTCTTCGTTGGAGCCGATGGCGTAGTTGTAACGGCCGAACTTGGTCTTATGCAGGATCAGGGCGGCGATAACGAAGAAGGCGAACAGCCAGATGGCGCCGACGGGGAAGTTCTTGGCGCCGAAGAGCTCGGAGCGGATGAACACGGGCTTGAACCAGCCGCCCACAGGCTCGGTGGCGGTGGGCCAGGTCTGGGACTGGACCTTGGTGAGGATGGAGCCGGCGCCCTGGGCCATCATCATGGTGCCGAGGGTGGCGATGAAGGGGGGCAGCTTCAGCTTGGCGATGAGACCGCCGTTGAGCAGGCCGAAGATGGTGCCGACGGCCACGGTGAGAATGAGGGACGCCACCAGGGGCCAGTCGTGCTGCTTGAAGGTGTAGGCGCCCAGCAGAGCCGAGCACATCATGACGGTGCCGATGGACAGGTCGATGCCGCCGGCGATGATGACGAAGGTGACGCCGAAGGCCATAAAGCCGATGTAGTAGCTGGATTCCAGAACGTTCTTCAACGTATCCAGCGTGAAGAAGTTATTGCCGATGATGGAGAAGAGGACGTACAGAATCACCAGGGCCGCCGGGGCCAGGAGCTTCTGCAGATCCAGTTTTTTTGTACCGTTGGTTGCGAGTTTGTTCATAGCTTGCTTTCCCCCCATTGTTAGCGCATGGTAGCGTATGTCATGATTCGTTCCTGCGTGGCTTCGCTGATATCCAGCTCGCCGGTGAGACGGCCTTCGCACATGACCATGACCCGGTCAGACATGCGGAGGATTTCCGGCAGTTCCGAGGAGATCATGATAATGGACTTGCCTTCGGCGGCCAGCTGATTCATCAGCTTGTAGATCTCGCTCTTGGCGCCCACGTCGATGCCGCGGGTGGGTTCGTCGAAGATCAGCACGTCGCAGTCCCGCAGCAGCCACTTGGCGATGACGACCTTCTGCTGGTTGCCGCCGGAAAGGGACCGGGCCAGCGTCTTGCCGGAGGGCGTCTTGGTGCGCAGCTTCTGGATGTACTCTTTGGTGACCTGGGCGATCTTGCCGTCCTGCACAAAGGGACCGGCGGTGAGCGAATCCAGGGAGGCCATGGCCGTATTATCGGCCACGCTCAGGCCCAGACACAGGCCGTAGCGCTTGCGGTCCTCGGAGAGGTAGCCGATACCGACACGGACGGCGTCCTTGGGACGGCGGATTTTGACTTCCTTGCCGTTGACGAGGATCTGGCCGGAGGTCTTGGGGTCCGCGCCGGACAGGAGCCGCATGGTCTCGGTACGGCCCGCGCCCATCAGACCCGCAAAGCCCAGAATCTCACCCTTGTGCAGCTGGAAGGACACGTCCTTGACCATGTCGGAACAGAGGTTCCGGGCTTCCAGCACCACGGGGGCGTCGGGGGCCACGTTGGAATGGCTCTTAGGTTCGTCGAAGATGACGCGGCCCACCATCATCTGCACGATCTGGTCGATGGTGGTTTCGGCGGTGTTCACCGTGTCCACGTACTGACCGTCGCGCATGACCGTGACCCGGTCGGTAATCTCCTTCAGCTCATCCATGCGGTGGGAGATGTAGATGATGCCCACGCCCGTGGCCTTGAGCCGCCGGATAAAGGTGAAGAGGTCTTCGATTTCAGCGGTGGTCAGGGAGGCGGAAGGCTCATCCATAATGAGGATTTTCGTGTTGTTGTAGGAAAGGGCCTTGGCGATTTCCACCATCTGCTGCTGGGCCACGGTGAGCCGCTTGACTACCGTGCGGGCAGTGATGTTCAGATGGAGGGATTGCAGGAGCTCATCGGTCTTGCGGTTCTGTTCCTTCTTGTCCAGGAACAGGCCCTTGGTGGACTCGCGGCCCACAAAGATGTTCTCCGCCACCGTCAGGTCCTGCATCAGGTTCAGCTCCTGGTGGACAATGCTGATGCCCAACTGCTGGGCGTGGCTGGGGGATTGAATCTCAGTGGGTTTGCCGTAGAGCTCGATGACGCCGTCATCCTTGGTGTAAATACCGGTGAGAATCTTCATCAGCGTCGATTTACCGGCGCCGTTTTCACCGATGAGGGCCAGGACCTCGCCGGCGCGCAGCTCCAACTGCGCGTTGTCCAACGCGTGGACGCCGGGGAAATACTTCTGAATCCCGTGCATATTGAGCAAAATCTCAGACATTCATCGATCAGCCTCCTGTATGCTGTATGCTCCGGCCAAAAGCGAAACGTTTCGACATTTTCTGATAAAAAATCGAACTGTGCCGTGGGCCGTTCTTCTTTCTGATTACAGCATACCAGAATGATTGGAAAAACCAACTGAAAATCGTCCAGCAAAAGGTGAAAAAGATACACAAATTTCACAAGGGTACCAGAACTAGAACGGAAATAACAATTTCTGATTGTCAGAATTGTACATATTGTCCTGTGTGATAATGACGCAGGGGATTTCGGTAAAGGCGGGTACCGACTGGCCCCGGACCACCCGCGCCGCCTGTTCCACGGCGGCGTAGCCCATGTTGAAGGGCTGCTGGATGGTGATGGACTGGATGACGCCCTGTTCCAGATATTGAATCTGCTGGCGGGAGTTGTCGCAGCCCACCACGGTGATCTGTCCGCCCAGTCCCTGCTCCGTCAGCACCTGGGCCACGGCCAGATTGCAGACCTCGTTGGCGCAGACGAAGCCCCGCAGGTCCGGGTACTGTTCCAGCAGCTCCCGGGCGATGGCGGCGGCGTTGTCGAAGGTGTTCTCGCAGTCGTAGACGCCCACCACCTCCACGTCGGGGCAGTCTGCCAGGACGTCCAGGGCGCCGTCCACCCGGCGGATGCCCGAAGAGGAATAGGAGCTGTGGGTCAGGATGGCCACGGGACCGCTGTCCAGATTTTCCAACAGCTGGGCGCCCAGGCTGCGGCCGATTTCATAGTTGTCGCTGGCGACAAAGGTGGTCCGGGCGTCGGTGTTCACGTCGGAGTCCATGGTGATGACGTCGATGCCGGCGGCCACGGCCTCCCGGGTGACGTCCACCAGCCGGTCATAGTCGGAGGCCACCAGAATGATGGCGTCGGGATGGGTGGCGATGACGTCCTCCATAACGGTGATCTGCTGGTCCACGGCCGATTCCGAGTCGGAGCCGGTGACGGTGACCTCCACCCCCAGCTCTTCCACGGCGCTGTCCACGCCGTCCATGACCTCGCCCCAGAATTCCGCCGTCTCCACGGTGGTTTTCAGCACCAGGGCAATGCGGACCCGGTCCTCCTCGCTGCCGGTGAACCGGAAGGCCAGCAGGCACAGCAGGACGCAGAGGAGCAGACAGACGATGAGTTTACGATAGCGCATGGTCGGGTTCCTCCGTTTCCTCCGTCAGCCGGGGCAGAATCAGCATGGCCGTGGTGCCACGGTCCGGTTCAGAAAAGAATTTCAGGCCGAACTGACTGCCGAAGTACATTTGCAGCCGTTCGTGGACGTTGTACACGCCGATTTTCGACGAGCCCTCGTCGCTTTCCTTGGGTTCCAGAATGTGGGCCAGCTGGTCCGGCGTCATGCCCAGGCCGTCATCCTCCACAGTGATGATCAGCTGGTCCTCATCCAGCATGGAGGCGACCCGGATGGAACCGCCGTCCTCCTTGACCTTGATGCCGTGATAGATGGCGTTTTCCACCAGAGGCTGCAAGACCAGCTTTGGCAGACGGCAATCCAGGGTGTCCGGTTCCACGTCCAGCTTATAGCGGAGCTTCTCCCGGTAGCGCATTTTCTGAATGGTCAGATAGCTTTCCACATGGGAGACCTCCTCCCGCAGGGTGATGATATCCTCGCCCCGGCCGATGGAGGTCCGCAGCAGCTGGGCCAATGCCTGGGTCATCTCCACCACCTCTTCATTGCGTCCGGCGTGGCTCATCCAGATGATGGAATCCAACGTATTATAGAGGAAATGGGGCTTGATCTGGGCTTGGAGCAAGGCCCATTCCGTCTCCCGCTTCTGTTCCTCCGTGCGCTTCTGCTCGGCCATCAAATCCTGAATGGTGCCGATCATGTGGTTAAAGGTGTCGCTGAGCTGGGTAACCTCGCTGCCGGAGCGGATATCGCTGCGGATGGTGAAGTCGCCGCCCTCCACCGAATGCATGATGGTGGTCAGCTTCCGCAGGGGGGTGGTGATGGCGCGGGAGATGAGAATGGACAGGACCAGGGCCGCTCCCACGGCCACGGCGTCAATGACAAGATACTGGCGGAACAGTTCCGACTGAGGTTCCTGAAGCTCCTCGGCGTAGGCCACGCCCATCACAGTCCAGCCGGTGGACTGGGAGCAGTGGGAGAAGTAGAGCCGCTGGCCCGATTCGTCGTCAATGGTCAGCGGTTGGCTGTCGTCCCGGCCGACGGCTTCCATGTGTTCCTGTAAGAGTCCGGCGTTGAGCAGCTTCTGTTTGGGATGCCAGAGGATGCCGCCGCTGCTGTCCACCAGGAAGAGATAACCCCGGTTGCCCAGGTCCACGCTGGCGCAGATATCGGTGATGATGTCATAACGCAGGTCCACCAGCAGGACGCCCAGGAGACTGCCCCGGCTGTCGGTGATGGCCTGGGACAGGGAGATGACCCAGGGGTATTGGCCCTCCACCAGATTTTCCACCCGGGAGGTGGAGATGTGGACCTGATCGGGTTGGGTCACCGCCGTCTGGAACCATCCGGCGTTCTGATAGGCGGCGTAGGGGTTGAGACGGTAGAATGGGTCATCGAAGAGCACCCGGCCGTCGGCGGCGGCCAGGGCGATGGCGAAAATCTCATCCCGGGTGGTGGCCGCGTGGCTCAGAATGGACGCAACGGCCTCCTGCTGGGACGAGTCCCGCAGATAGGCCGTCACAGCACTGTTGCGGACGATGAAATTGGACAGGTCCTTGAGGTAGTCCACATACATGTCCATCTGGGAGTTGACCTGGGAGATCAGTTGGTTGGTGTAGTCGGTGGCCACGCTTTGGAGCTGGCGGCGGTTGTTCTCGTAGGAGCGGGCGTTGATGAGCAGCGTCACGGCCATAATGAGGATGGTAAAGGCTGTGACCATGGCCGTGGTGATGCTGTAGCGTCGGTGCTTCATCGGCGTTCCTCCCGATACTCCCGGGGCGTTTTGCCCACGGTGCGTTTGAAGGCCACAGAGAAATAGTGGGGGTCCGTGAAACCGATGCGGTCGGCAATTTCCTGAGTCCGCAGATTGGAGGTGGCCAGCAGCAGTTTGGCCTTTTCCATACGGACCGCCGTCAGATATTCGGTAAAGGTCTGGCCCGTCCGGGCCTTGAAGGCCGACGAAAAATAGCTTTTACTGACATTGAGCAAACTCAGCAGCTCTGTCAGAGAAAAAGCGCTGTCGTGGTAGTTCTGCTGAATGAGACCCATGGCCCGTTCCACGCAGAGCCGGGCCGGGTCCTCGTCTTCGGAGGTCCGGGCCGAACGCAGCAGAAAGGCGGTCAGTTGGGACAGTTCCCGTTCGGCCTGGTCCAGGGTCAGCCATTGCTCCGTGGGCGACAGGACGGGGGCGGCGCTGGCGCCGTCGGCGGGAATCAGGTCGGTCAGCAGGAATCGGAGCCGTTCCAGCAGGGGCAGACAGCTGTCCCGGTGGAGTTTGCGGCGGCGCAGTTCGTCGAACAGGGCCTGCATCCGGCGGGTCGCCTCGTCGCCGTTGCCGTCGGCCAGAGCCTGGCGCAGGGGCTGGGTGGAGGGCAGGGGGTCCGCCTCGGTGACGGACCGTTCAGCGGCCCGGCACAGGTGATCCACCAGCAGCCGCTGGGGCTGGGTGAAGGCGTAGCCCAGAGCGTGGTGGGCTTCCCGGAAGGTTCGATGGAGACCGCCGGGGCCGGTGCAGCAGGAGCCGATACCCGTGGCGGCGGGGGCGCCGGTGAGCCGGGCCACGGCGTCGGACAGCATGACGGCGGCGTCGCGGCAGCGGCTGGTGACTTCCTCATCGCTGCGGCCGCCCACCAGCAGCACCGGGTAGACGTCCTCCACTACGGCGGCGGTGCAGTGGGGGAAACGGGTGGCTACGGACTGGGCCGCGTCCTGGAGGTGCTGGGACTGGGTGGCGGCTTCCAGATGGCCCTGGGGCTGGCAGAACACAGCGCCGTAGACGGCGCAGTTCAGCTGCAATCCGGCTTCCTCGGCGCTGCGGCGGACCTGATCGGCGGTAGGCTGCGTCCGCAGAATGGTGCGGAACAGGGCGCTTCGCAGGATGGTTTCGGCCTGATAGGCCCGGCTTTGCAGGGAGCGGAGATTGCTCCGCTTGCTGTTGCGGCTGTCCAGATCGGCGGAGAGTTTTTCCAGAATGGCGCAGAATTCCCGGGGTACGACAGGTTTCAGAATAAAATCATGGACCCGCAGTTTGATGGCCTGTTGGGCATAGGAAAATTCACTGAATCCCGTGAGAATCACCACAAAGATAGACGGATAGTGCTCCTGCAGATGGCGGGCCAGTTCCAGACCGTCCACGAAGGGCATACAGATATCCGTGACCACCACATCGGGCAATACGGAACCCATGCGTTCCAGCGCTTCACGGCCATTTTCGCAGGCGCAGGCCATGGTGAAGCCGTAGCGTTCCCAGTCGATATTGTGAATCATGCTTTCGCGGACGATGGCCTCATCCTCTACCAGCATCAGTTTATACATAGACAGCCCGCCTCCTGTGGGTCGTATTGGTTCGATTATACTGTATTGTGGGAAAAAATGCAAAACCTATCAACAGGGCCTCCCGAACAGTAATCAAAAGTTTTACTCGATTTTTTTCAAAAAATCGCAGGGGTCCAGGGGGCAGCGCCCCCGGTCGCGCCTCGCAAGGCGCGAAACACCCGCCCCGCGCACGGGGCGAAACTCCCTGTCGTCCACAGCGCCATCCGCAGATGGCGCAACCCCCGGCCGTAGGCCATGGTCCCCGCCGCCGCCCCTGCGGGGTGGACGGCGGGGGGCATCTGCTAACTTACGAACAACAATGCACTTCCTACAAAGGATGTAGGGTGGGACCTGCGTCTCCCACCGCCGGTGCGGTGTTCAACGGTACCCGGTACCGCAAGAAGGCCGCCGTCCGCCACCCCGTGATGGGGTGGGGACGGCGGCCTTACGGCTTCGCCGTGGGGATTGCGCCATCTGCGGATGGCGCTTTGGGACGATTGGGGATTTCGCGCCGTGCGCGGCGCGGGTGTTTCGCCCGCTGCGGCGGGCGGGTATTTCGCCCGTTGCGACGGGCGGGAGTTTCGCCCCGTGCGCGGGGCGACCAGAGGCGCTGCCTCTGGACTCCGCGATTTTTTGAAAAAAATCGAGTAAAACTTTTAATTTTGGGTGCTTACTCGGTGGGGAGCTCTTTGCCGAGGCGGCGGTACATGGTCTTCTTGACCGCCCGCAGGATATTCTGATATCCCGTGCAGCGGCACAGATGACCCGACAGCAGCTTCCGCAACTCCTCGTCGCTGTACAGCTTACCGCTCTCGAGAATCTCCACCGCCGTCATAATAAAGCCCGGCGTGCAGAAGCCGCACTGAATGGCCGCTTCATCCACAAAGGCCTGTTGAATGTCGCTCAGCTCGCCGTTGGGTCCCAACAGACTTTCCAGCGTCCGGACGTGCTTGCCGTCCACCCACACCGCCAGATAGATGCAGGAGTTGAAGCACTCGCCGTCAATGATGACGTTGCACGCGCCGCATTCGCCCACCTCGCAGCCCTTCTTCACCGAGGTCATCCGGTAGTCGTTGCGCAGCACGTCCGTCAAAGACGCCCGCACATCCACCATGGTTTCCACGTCCTTGCCGTTGAGGTTCCAGTGGATCAGCTTATATTGTGCCATTACAACGCACCTCCCGCCAGTTCAATGGATTTCTGCAATGCCCGCTTGGCCAATTCCACCGCGATGTGCTGCCGGAAGGCTTTGGAGGCGCGCCAGCTGTCTCTGGGGTTGATGTCCTCCAGAACCGCCTTGGAGAACGTCTCCAGAGCGTCCGGAGAGACGGCCTTGCCGCGGGCGGCAGCTTCCGCCGTGGGGCACCGCATGGGCACCGGACCCGCCACGCCGTAGGCAATGCGCACATCCTCCATGGTCTTCTTGTCGGCGGACAGCTTCACATTGACCGAGCAGCCCGTGGTGGCAATGTCCATGGCGTTGCGCATGGCGTACTTGATATAGTGGCCCTGGTAGCCTTCGTAGGCCGCCTTGGGAATCAAAAGGGCCGTCTGAATCTCGTCGGGGTGCAAATCCACCACACCGGCCTTGATATAGAAGTCCCGGATGGGCAGACGGCGGACGCCGTCCTTGCCGGTCAGCTCCACAATGGCGTCCCAGGCCAGCAGGGTAGAGGCGGAATCGGCGGAGGTGACGCCGTTGCAGGTGTTGCCGCCGATGGTGCCGATGTTGCGGATTTGGGGGCCGCCCACCTGGTCCACGGCCTCGCCCAGGACGTTGATGTGGGCCTGGATGATGGGACTCTGGGTGATGTGGGAAAAGCTGGTAAGAGAGCCGATGCGGATGGTGCCGTCGTCCTCCAGCGTCACGCCTCGAAGGGCGTCGATGCCGTAAATGCTGAGGAGTTCACAGCCTGCCAGCTTGCCCTCGCGCATTTTAATGAGCACGTCGGAGCCGCCGGCGATGATGTGGGCGTCCGGGTGCTCCAGCCGCAAGGCTACGGCCTGCTCCACGGTTTGGGCTTCGTAGAGCGCTTTAATATCGTACATGTGCAGGGGCCTCCTTTACAGCAGACCGGCTTCGGTGAAGCGGTCAAAGAGAATGTGGGGCGTCACCGGAGCGCGGTCCACGGCCACGCCGGTGGCGTTGAGGATGGCGTTGCGGATGGCCGGCGCACCGGAGCAGGCCGGGGGTTCGCCCAGGGCCTTCGTGCCGTAGGGGCTGGTCGGCTCGGCGTTCTCCACGAAGTCCACCGTCAGGTCGGGATGGTCCATAAAGGTGGACAGCTTGTAGTCCAGCAGATTGTTGTTGAGCGCCCGGCCCGTCTTGGGGTCAAACTTCAACTCCTCGCTGAGACCGTAGCCGATGGCCATGGACATACCGCCGTGGACCTGGGCCTCGGCCAGCTGCGGGTTGATGAGGGTGCCGCAGTCGTGGACATTGACCAGGTTCAGGAGCTTGACCTTGCACAGGGGGATATCCACTTCTACCTCGGCAAAGCTGCATCCGAAGGAATAGGCGTTGTTCTTGATCTGGTAGGTGCTCTCGGCGGTGAGATGCTCGCTGTGCTCCAGGGAGTACAGGGCCTCCGTGGCCAGCTCGCCCAGAGTCATCAGCTCCCGGCCGTCGGAGGTCCGGACGATCTTCCCGTCCCGGATATCCAAAAGGGACACGTCCTGGCGGGTCAGCTCCTTGGCGTAGCGGAGAATCCGTTCCTTGAGCAGGGTGGCCGTCTGCTTGATGGCAAAACCGCCGATGTACGTCTGACGGGACGCATATGCGCCGGTACCGAAGGGGGTCACGTCGGTATCCTGGGTGGAAACCGGGTGGACGTCCTCCACGGGGATACCCAGAGCTTCGGCGGCCATCTGGGCAAAGGCCGTGTCGCAGCCCTGGCCGATCTCCGTTTCACCGGTCTGCATCTGAATGGAGCCGTCCTGGTTCAGCACCATGCGGCAGGAGCTGGACTCCAGGGAGATGGGCCACACGGCGGTGTTGTACCAGAAGAGGGCCATGCCCACACCCCGGCGAACGGGGCCGGTCTGGTTGGCATATTCCTTCTGCTTGCGGCGGAAATCCGACAGGATCAGGCCCTTGTCCATGACCTGATTGAAGGTGTCGTAGTAGTTCTCGTTCTTGGAGAAGCCGTCCACATAGCCCTGGGGCATGACGTGGGAGCGGCGGAAGTCCACGGGGTCGGCTCCAATGGCCTTGCACACGTCGTCAATGTGGGCTTCGCCTGCAAACATGGCCTGGGGGATGCCGTAGCCGCGCATGGCGCCGGCGGCGGGCCGGTTGGTGTAGACGGTGTAGGAATCACATTCCACGTTGTCGCAGGGGTACAGCTGGGGGAAGGCGTTCATGCCCTTGGCAGTGACGCCGTGGCCGTGGGAGGCGTAAGCGCCCTGATTGGAGAAGCACTCCAGCTTGCGGGCGGCAAAGGTGCCGTCGGGCCGCACCCAGGAGATGATGTGGGAACGGATGGCGTGGCGGACGCGGTTGGAGACGAAGGTCTCTTCGCGGGAACAGTCGATCTTGACGAGCCGGCCGCCCAGCATATAGGACAGCCAGGCGCAAAGCGGCTCATACAGGGCGTCCTGCTTGTTGCCGAAGCCGCCGCCGATGTAGGGTTTGACGATGCGGACCTTGCCCCAGGGGATATTCAGCGCCTGACCGACGACGCGGCGGACGATGTGAGGAATCTGGGTGGAGGAGGTGACAATGATGCGGCCCGCCTCCATCTGGGCGTAACAGACGTGGTTTTCGATGTGACAGTGCTGGACTGTGGGGGTGTCGTACCAGCCCTCGACCTTGATGAGGCCCGGTTCCTGGATGGCCGTTTCATAGTCGCCCTTGCGGACGCTGGAGTGGCCCAGGATGTTGCCGGGGAACTTCTCCTGAATCTGGGGAGCGTCGGGTTTCATGGCCTCCTGCGCGTCCAGAACAAAGGGGAGTTCCTCATATTCCACCCGGATGGCCCGTTCAGCCTGAGCGGCGGCCACCTCGTTTTCGGCCACCACCACACAGACGTCGTCGCCGTAGTAGCGGACGTGGCGGTTCAGCAGCAGCCGGTCGGCCACGTCCTGATGATGGGGGTCCGTGGACCAGGGGTGGCCTGCAGTGGGGAAGGGGACATCGGGAACGTCGAAGCAGGTAAAGACCTTCACCACACCGGGGATGGCTTCGGCGGCGGCGGTATCGACAGACTTGACAAAGCCGTGGGCGATCTCGGAATGTTTGATCCGGGCCACCAGCGCCGATTTGTCGCACAGATCGTCGGTGTACTTGGCGCGGCCGGTGGCCTTGTCGTAGGCATCGACGCGGGTGACAGATTTGCCTACTACCATGGGTTAGCCCTCCTTATTGAATCATTGTAGAAAGGCAGCGCCGCACAATGGTGCCGACGGACCGGGGCGGTCCACTTGTCAAATTGTGCGGCGCTGCCTAAAAAGTGACGGGGTTTGACTTCTGTATTAGAAATTATATCATAGTTTTGAAAGAGAAAAAAGGCATAGGGTAATATTTTCAAAAGAATAATGGTCTGCTGCGGTTGCGGCAGCCGGTTTTTTTGGATATACTACGGAAAAAAGGAGGCGGTGTTGTGGAACACTTGCGTGTGGGCTGTCTGCTGATGGCGGCGGGCAGCGGCAGCCGGTTCGGCGGCCGCAAATTGCAGGCGGAGCTGGATGGAAAGACGCTGCTGGAGCGGGCATTGGAGACGATTCCCGACGGGGTTTTTGCAAAAATCGTGGTGGTGACTTCGCCGGAGCTGGCCGATCATATCGCAGGATATCCGGCGGAGGTCTGTGTCAACGACCGGCCGGAGGAGGGTTTGAGCCGCACGGTCCGTCTGGGGACGGAACGGCTGATGGATTGTGACGGCATTTTGTATCTGGTCAGTGACCAGCCCTTGCTGGTACCCAGTACGGTGGGCCGGGTTGTGTCGGCGTGGCGGCAGCAGCCGGATCGTATCGCCGCCGCCTGTCACGGCGGACGGCGGGGGAATCCGTGCTTGTTTCCTAAAAAACTGTATGGAGAATTGTGCAGCTTGACGGGAGATACCGGCGGCAGCGCCGTCATCAAGGCACACGCGGAGCTGCTGTTGCCGGTGGAAACCGACGAGCGGGAGTTGACGGACGTGGATACGCCGGAGACGCTGCGCGTCCTGCAACAGGAAAATAGTTAAAAGTTTTACTCGATTTTTTTCAAAAAATCGCGGTTTCCAAAGGCAGAGCCTTTGGTCGCGCCGCGCACGGCGCGAAATTCTCTGTCGTCCAAAGCGCCATCCGCAGATGGCGCAACTCCCACGGCGAAGCCGTAAGGCCACCGTCCCCACCCCAATACGGGTGGCGGACGGCGGCCTTTTCGTATCTCATCTGTCGGCGGCAAAACACGCTGATGCCACTATCAGTACAGGCAGCAGCAACGCCCCGGTGCGGTAATAAAAGATGTCCCCCGCCATCCACCCCACAGGGGCGGCGGCGGGGGACATGGCCGTTGGCCGGGAACTGCGCCATCTGCGGATGGCGCTTTGGGCCGCTTTGGAGAGTTCGCGCTGTGCGCGGCGCGGGCGTTTCGCTGGCTGCGGCCAGCGGGTATTTCGCCCGTTGCGACGGGCGGGAGTTTCGCCCCGTGCGCGGGGCGACCAGAGGCTCTGCCTCTGGACTCCGCGATTTTTTGAAAAAATCGAGTAAAACTTTTAAGATTTGGTGCTGTGCGGGTTGTTGGTGCTTACTTTTTCCGGGAATACGGTGTATTCTCCAAGGGCAGGGAGGTGCGGAACTGGCCGTCAAACCGGTAATAGGCGTCGGCGATGGCCGGGGCCGTGGGAATGGATGTGATCTCACCGATACCAATGGCGCCCTTGGCCAGCTTCAGACCGGCTTTTTCCACCAGAATGGCCTTGACCTGAGGAATCTTGTCGGCCTTGAACAGTCCCAGCGTACCGAATTTGGCCGTGGGACGGCAGTCCACCACCGGATACTGCTCCGTCAGGGCGAAGCCCAGGGACATGACCACGCCGCCCTCGATCTGGCCTTCGCAGGCCTTGGGGTTCACGGCCTTGCCCACATCGTGGGCGGCAATGATGGCGTCCACCTTGCCGTCCTCCTTCAGCAGACACACCTGTGTGGCGTAGCCGTAGGCCACATGGCTCACGGGATTGGGGACGTCCGCGCCCAGGGGGTCCGTCTTGGCCAGATACATACCGAAATACTCCTTGCCGTTGAGGGCTTCCAACGGCTGATCGCCCAACGCTTCTTTCAGCTGTGTGGCCGCCCGCAGGCAGGCTTCGCCGGTGATGAGGGTCTGGCGGGAGCCGGAGGTGGTACCGGAGTCGGGGGCGTTGAAGGTGCTGGCCCGCTCATAGACCACCTGATCCCGCCGCAGGCCCGTGGCGTCGCACACCATCTGGGTCAGCACCGTGCCCAGACCCTGGCCGATGCAGGACGCGCCGGCGTTGATGTGTACCTTGCCGTCGATGACGTTCAGCAGTACCCGGCCTGTGTCGGGAATGCCCACGCCCACGCCCGCGTTTTTCATGGCGCAGGCGATACCGGCGTAGGGGGTGCTTTCATAGTAGGGCTTCACGGCCAGCAGCGTCTCCACCAGACCCGTGGACTCGTCCACGATCTGGCCGTTGGGCAGCTCCTGCCCCGGCCGGATGGCGTTGCGGAACCGGATTTCCCAATGGCTGATGCCCACCAGATCGGCCATCTTGTTCAGCAGGCTTTCAATGGCAAAGCAGGACTGGGTGACGCCGAAGCCCCGGAACGCGCCGGCGGGCGGATTATTGGTGTAGTAGGCGTAGCCGTCGATCTGGAAGTTCTGATAGTTGTAGGGACCGGCGGCGTGAGTGCAGGCGCGCTCCAAAACGGGGCCGCCCAGGGAGGCATACGCGCCGGTATCGGCGATGATGTTGGCCGCCACACCCTGAATGATGCCGTTTTCGTCGCAGCCCAAGGCAAACTCCATTTCCATGGGGTGGCGCTTGGGGTGGATCAGCAGGCTTTCCGCCCGGGTCAGCTTTACCTTGACGGGCCGCTTGGTCAGATAGGCCACCAACGCCGCGTGGTGCTGGACCGTCACATCCTCCTTGCCGCCGAAGCCGCCGCCCACCAGGGCGTTCTGGACCTTCACCAGCTCGGCGGGCAGACCCAGCATCCGCATGGTCTCATGCTGGGTGTCGTAGACGCCCTGGTCCGTGGAAATGACCATGACGCCCTCGCCGTCGGGATAGGCCACGGCGCATTCCGGCTCCAGGAAAGCGTGCTCCGTAAAGGGTGTGGAGAACCGCTCGGTGAGCACATACTTGGACTTGGCAATGGCAAACGCCGCATTGCCCCGCTGGATGTGCTTATGGGCCAGCAGATTGCCCTCCCGGTGGACCAGGGGCGCGTCGGGCAGCATGGCCTCCTGGGGAGAGCGGACCATGGGCAATTCTTCGTATTCCACCTTGACCAGCTTTTTTGCCTCCTGGAGAATTTCCGGGGTCTCGGCGGCTACAATGCAGATGGCGTCGCCCAGATAGTGGGTGATATCGCCCACGGCAATCATGGTGTCCCAGTCGTGGACCAGGTGGCCCACCTTGTTCATGCCGGGGATGTCCTCGGCGGTGAACACGCCCACCACGCCGGGCAATGCCTTGGCTTCCGCAGTGTCAATGGAAAGCACTCTGGCTCTGGGGTAGGCGCTGCGGACGGCGCTGGCATAGATCATGCCGTCCAGATAGATGTCGTCGGGGTACTGGCCGGTACCCAGCACCTTTTCCGCCGCGTCCACCCGGTGGACATGGCTGCCCACGTTCCAATGGTCGGGGGCCTGGGGGACAGACCCGTTGCGCAGATACTCCGCTGCCAGCAGAATGGCCTGGATGATCTTCACATAGCCCGTGCAGCGGCAGATGTTGGTACGGATGGCAAAGGCGGCTTCTTCCTCCGTGGGGTTGGGGTTGGAATCCAGCAGGGCCTTGGCGCTCATGACCATGCCGGGAATACAGAAGCCGCACTGCACCGCGCCGGCCTCGGCAAAGGCGGCGGTGTAAACCTCTTTTTCAAAGGGGGAAAGGCCCTCGACGGTGAGGACCTGCTTGCCCTCCAGTTTGGCGGTGGTGGGGACGCAGGCCCGGGTGGGCTTGCCGTCCACCAGAACGGTGCAGGTGCCGCAGGCGCCCTCGCTGCATCCGTCCTTGACGGACGTCAGGCGCAGCTCGTCCCGCAGAAAGCGGATGAGCTTTTCGTTGCCGGAGGCGTGGACCTCCGTGCCGTTGACAAAAAATGTAGCCATATCAAACATCCTCCCAGGTACCCGGTGCGGGCGGTCTTATAGATCGTTGCGGATGCTAAAAAATTTTGTATTACCCTAAAAAATATTATAAACCTTTTTCGCAAAAAAGGCAAGGGGGACCGAGTTTTTTCCTCTGGAATTGTTAAAATAGTATGAATACTGCCAAACATATACAAATCGATACGGTGGGAATGATATTGTTTTATGGAAAATACCAGGTGGGCAACCGCTTTACAGCAAAATCAAAATGGATTATAATAATGGGGAACGAAAAGTCTAACTTTCCTGAACATTTGGTGTGCAGAAGTAGTCTTTTCTGATCCAAGTGTATGTATTGAATTGGAGGAAGTTACAAATGTCTGTTAAAGTTGCGATTAATGGTTTTGGCCGTATCGGTCGTCTGGCTTTCCGTCAGATGTTTGGCGCTGAGGGCTTTGAGGTTGTGGCCATCAACGACCTGACCAGCCCCGCCATGCTGGCTCACCTGCTGAAGTACGACTCCACCCAGGGCAACTACGCTGCTCAGGGCCATGTTGTTGAGGCCGGCGAGGACCACATTGTTGTGGACGGCAAGAAGATCACCATCTATGCCAAGGCCAACGCTGCCGAGCTGCCCTGGGGCGAGCTGGGTGTGGACGTTGTCCTGGAGTGCACCGGCTTCTATACTTCCAAGGCTAAGGCTCAGGCTCACATCGACGCCGGCGCCAAGAAGGTCGTTATCTCCGCTCCTGCCGGCAACGATCTGCCCACCATCGTTTATAACGTCAACCACAACACCCTGACCAAGGAAGACAACATCATCTCCGCCGCTTCCTGCACCACCAACTGCCTGGCTCCCATGGCTAAGGCTCTGAATGATCTGGCCTCCATCGAGTCCGGCATCATGTGCACCATCCATGCCTACACCGGCGATCAGATGATCCTGGACGGCCCCCAGAGAAAGGGCGACCTGCGTCGTTCCAGAGCTGGCGCTGTGAACATCGTTCCCAACTCCACCGGCGCTGCCAAGGCCATCGGCCTGGTTATCCCCGAGCTGAACGGCAAGCTGATCGGCGCTGCCCAGCGTGTTCCCACCCCCACCGGCTCCACCACCATCCTGAACGCTGTCTGCGCCAAGAGCGTCACCGTTGACGAGATCAACGCCGCCATGAAGGCTGCCGCCACCGAGTCCTTCGGCTACAACACCGACGAGATCGTTTCCTCCGATGTCATCGGCATGCGTTACGGCTCCCTGTTCGACGCCACCCAGACCATGGTCTGCAAGCTGCCCGACGGCAAGACTCAGGTGCAGGTTGTTTCCTGGTACGACAACGAGAACTCCTATGTTTCTCAGATGGTCCGCACCATCAAGCACTTCTCCACTCTGCTGTAATTTCCCCCAAGCACATAGAGAGCCGCTGCCTGTTGGGGCAGCGGCTTTTTTGCGTCCAGCGCGGCGTGAATGCCAACCGGAGCATACGAAAAGACTGCCGACAGACTGTAAGGTGTTCCGCCGCCGGGAAAAGTGACAGATGCGCCCCGGTGCGGGGCGGACCATGCTGCCGGTTGCCGCACAAAAAAGCCGCCGTCCACCACCCGCAATGGGGTGGGGACGGCGGTCTTACAGCTTCGTCGTGGGGATTTCGCCCGCTGCGGCGGGCGACCAGAGGCGATGCCTCTGGTCGCCTCGATTTTTTGAAAAAATCGAGCAAACCTTTCGTGTCTGGGTGGTATTACAGGGGAAATATTACCGCTTGAACTCCGTATCGCAGTAGGCGCAGCGGTAGGAACGATTCCCATCAGCCTTGTGGGTCAGCAGGAAGAGGGCCTCCAGATGGGGCTCCGTGGAGGTGATGCAGCGGGGATTCTTGCAGTGGATGACATTGACCAGCTTGGTGGGCAGCTCCAGGGGCTTCTTCTCCAGCAGCTTGCCGTCCTGAATGACGTTGACGGTGATGCCGGGGTCGATGTAGCCGAGAACCGTCAAATCCAGATCGATGAGGGAATCAATTTTAATGATATCCTTTTTGCCCATCTTGCTGCTCTTGACATTCTTGATGATGGCCACGGAGCAGTCCAGCTCATTGAGCTTCAGATACTTGTAGATCTCCATGCTGCGGCCGGCTTTGATGTGGTCGAGAACGTAGCCGTTGCGAATGCTGTCGATGTTCATGCGTGCACCTCCAGAAGTTTCATGATAAGAGCCATGCGGACAAATTTACCATTGGCGGCCTGACGGAAATAGCAGGCTCGGGGGTCCTTGTCCACATCCACGGTGATCTCATTGACGCGGGGCAGGGGATGGAGCACCCGCATTTCGGGCTTGGCAGCGGCCAGCTTTTCCGGGTCGAGGATGTAGGTGTCCCGTAGACGCAGGTAGTCGGCCTCGTTGAAGAACCGCTCCTTCTGGACGCGGGTCATGTAGAGAATGTCCAGCTGGGGCATGGCGTCCTCCATGCTCTCCACTTCCACATAGTCCTTGCCCTGGGCGTCCAGAACGTTCTCCTTCAGGTAGTCGGGAATCTTCAATTCCGGGGGAGAGATGAAAATGAACTTGATGTTCTCATACCGGCACAGGGCGGTGACCAGGGAGTGGACCGTGCGGCCGAATTTCAGGTCGCCGCAGAAGCCGATGGTCAGGTTGTCCAGATGGCCGAACTCCCGGTGGATGGTCAGCAGGTCCGTCAACGTCTGGGTGGGGTGGTTGTGGCCGCCGTCACCGGCGTTGATGACGGGGATGGAGGAAACCTGGGTGGCGGCGTAGGGCGCGCCCTCCTTGGGATGGCGCATGGCAATGATGTCGGCGTAGCCGCTGACCACCTGCACCGTGTCGCCTACGGTCTCGCCCTTGGAGGCGGAGCTGGTGGAGGCGTCGGAGAAGCCCAGGGTGCGGCCGCCCAAATCCAGCATGGCGGCCTCGAAGGACAGGCGGGTACGGGTGGAAGGCTCAAAGAACAACGTTGCCAGCTTCTTGCCGTGGCAGACCTCGGCATACTTGGCGGGGTTGGCAATGATGTCTTCAGCGGTGGCGATGAGCTCGTCGATCTCCTCCACACTCAGGTCGATGATGTCAATGAGATGTCTCATGAAATGGGTTCCTCACTTTCTCCAGCTGTCGTCGGACGGGTTGTTGCGGAAAGCCTTGAGCCGGGCAATATCCTCGGGCTTGATGTAACCTTCCTCGGCGGCCACTTCACAGACGGCGTCGAAGTTGGACAGGCTTACATTCTTGGCGTTGGCAGCGGCCAGCCGGTCCAGGCCCTTCTGCATACCGTAGGTGAAGATGCTGACGATGCCCAGCACATCGGCTCCGGCTTCCCGCAGGGCCTCCACCACTTCAATGCAGCTGCCGCCGGTGGAGATCAGGTCCTCCACAACGACAACTTTCTGGCCCTTTTCCAGTTTGCCCTCGATGCGGTTGCCGCGACCGTGGTCCTTGTTGCCGGAACGGACGTAGCCCATGGGCAGGTTCAGAATGTGGCCGCAGATGGCGGCGTGGGCGATACCGGCGGTGGAGGTGCCCATGAGCACTTCACAGTCGGGGTAGTGCCGGCGGATCAGCTCGCACAGGCCGTTCTCGATCTCCGTGCGGACCGCCGGGGCCGTCAGGGTCAGGCGGTTGTCGCAGTAGATGGGGCTCTTGATGCCGCTGGCCCAGGTGAACGGGTCGTCGGGCCGCAGGAACACGGCGTGAATGGACAGCAGCGCCTTGGCGATCTTCTTTTCCATAGTTTCCATATCTGAATCTCCTTTGAGATGGATTTACTGGCCTAAAAATTCCTTGCAGCAGCGCTCGTAGGCGGCCACCGGGTCGGCGGCCTGGGTGATGGGACGGCCCACCACGATAAAGTCGCTGCCGGACTGACCGGCCCGCTCGGGGGTCATGATGCGCTTTTGGTCGCCCACGTCGCCGTCGGCGAAGCGGATGCCGGGGGTCACGGTGAGGAAGCTCTCGCCGCAGGTGTCCTTGACCTTCCGGGCCTCCAGGGGGGAGCACACCACGCCGTCCAGACCGCTGTCGGCGGCGTTCTTGGCGTAGCGCATGACGGTTTCGTCCATGGGGACGTCAATAAGCAGTTCATTTTTTAACGTTTCCGCGTCGGTGGAGGTCAGCTGGGTCACGGCGATCAGCAGGGGACGGGTGCCGTCGGCTTTCGTCAGACCCTCCAGAGCGCCTTTCATCATGGTGGACGCACCGGCGGCATGGACGTTGACCATGTCCACGTCCAGATGGCTCAGCACGCTCATGGCCCGCTTGACGGTGTTGGGAATGTCGTGGAGCTTCAAATCCAGAAAGATTTTATGGCCCCGGGCCTTGATTTCCCGGATGATGGCGGGGCCTTCGGCGTAGAACAGCTCCATGCCGATTTTCACGAAGGGTTTCCGGCCCTGGAACTGGTCCAGAAAGGCCAGCGTCTCGTCTTTGGTGGGGAAATCCAGTGCAATGATGACGTCTTTGTTCATCGGTGTGCGCCTCCTGTCAAGTCACTCAATTTGGTCACGCCCAGGCTCTCGCAGAGCGCGGGCAGGTCTTCGATGATGTTTTTGCAGGCGTAGGGGTCCCGCAGGTTGGCTGCGCCCACCTGTACCGCCGTCGCGCCCGCCAGCATCAGCTCCACGGCGTCCCGGGCGGAACTGACGCCGCCCATGCCAATGATGGGGATGTTGACCGCCTCATACACCTGGTACACCATGCGCACGGCAATGGGCAGCAGGGCCGGACCGGACAGGCCGCCGGTGCCGTTGGCCAGGATGGGTTTTCTGGTCTTCAAATCCAGCCGCATGCCCAAAAGGGTGTTGATGAGGCTGACGCCGTCGGCGCCCTCGGCCTCACAGGCCCGGGCAATTTCGGCAATGTCGGTGACATTGGGGGTCAGCTTCATATAGATGGGCTTTTTCGTCACAGCCCGGACGGCTTTCGTCACCTGGGCCGCGCCATCGGCGGTGTTGCCGAAGTTCTGGCCGCCGCAGTGGAGGTTGGGGCAGGAGATATTGACCTCGATGATGCCCACCTGTTCACAATCGGAAATCTTCCGGACGTTTTCGGCGTACTCGTCCAGAGAAAAGCCGCCGATGTTGGCAACCAGCGGCTTGTGGAAAATCTTTGCCAGCTCCGCCAGTTCGTGGGCGATGACCGCATCGATGCCGGGGTTCTGGAGACCCACGGCGTTGAGCATACCGGAGGGCGTCTCCGCAATGCGGGGCGTGGGGTTGCCAAAGCGGGGCTCTGCCGTGGTGCCCTTAAAGGAAATGCTGCCCAGAATGTCGAGATCATAGAACTGGGCAAACTCCTGGCCGAATCCAAAGGTGCCACTGGCGGGGATGATGGGGTTGTCCAGTTTTACGCCGGACAGAGTCACGGAAAGGTCTACCATACGATCTCCTCCTTGCAGAGCACAGGGCCGTCCTTGCAGATGCGCTTGGTGCCGTACTTGGTCTTGCAGGTGCAGCCGACGCAGGCGCCGAAGCCGCAGCCCATGCGTTCTTCAAAACTGAACTGGCCGTCCACGATCTGGGGCATACCATCCACCGCTTTCAGCATGGGGATGGGGCCGCAGCACAGGGAGTAGTCACAGTCAGTCTGCTCGATGACCGCCGTCACAAAGCCCTTTGTTCCATAGCTGCCGTCCACAGTGGACACCAGCACGGGGCAGCCCAGGGCCTTGAATTCGTCCTCGTAAAACAATTCTTTCGTGCTCCCGAAGCCCAGGGCGATAGTAGGCGTCACGCCTTTGGCGAGAAACGCTTTCGCCAGGGCATAGAGGGGCGGCACACCCACGCCGCCGCCCACCAGGACGGGCTTATGGTTCAGAGCCTTGTCCACATCGTAGCCATTGCCCAGTCCCATGAGGACGGAAAATTCCGTGCCGATGGGGGAGCCGCAAAGGGTCTGGGTGCCGCTGCCCATGGCGCGGCAAATGAGCACCAGCTTGTCCGCGGCCCAGTCGCAGACGGAGATGGGACGGCGCAGGAAATGGCCCTGGACGGCGATGTTGACAAACTGGCCGGGCCGGGTGATGGCCGACGTGTCGCCGGAGAAGGTCAGCTCCCACACGTCGTGGGTCAGCTGCCGCTTGCCGCGCAGGGTCAGAGTGGCTTCATTCATGGGGCACCTCCCGTTTATAGACGATCTTGCCGCCGCAGATGGTCCAATCCACAGTGGCTTCGGCGGTCATGCCGGCAAAGGGCGTGGCCCGTCCCTTGGTCACAAAGGTTTCCGGGTCCACGGGGGCGGCGGGGGTGTCGAGGGAAAGCACCGTCAGGTCGGCGGGCTGGCCCTCGGCGATGACGCCGCCGGGGAATCCAAAAATCTGCCGGGGCCGCACAATCAGCCGGTCCAGAACCGTGTTGAGGGACACCTTGCCGGTCTTTACCAGGTAGGTGTAGACCATGGGGAACGCCGTCTCCAAACCGACCACGCCCATGGCGCTGTCCCGGAGACCCTTGGATTTTTCCTCGGCGCTGTGGGGTGCGTGGTCCGTGGCGATGCAGTCGATGGTGCCGTCCAGCAGACCGGCCACCAGGGCGTCCCGGTCGGCCCGGCTCCGCAGGGGCGGATTCATCTTAAACCGGGCGTCCTCCTGTAGGTCCTCGTCGCAGAGGATCAGATAATGGGGGCCGGTCTCACAGGTGACGGGCAAGCCCTTGGATTTGGCCCGGCGAATCAGCTCCACCGACTCCCGGGTGGAGATGTGGCACACATGGTAGGGGCAGCCGGTTTCCTCCACCAGCTTCAAATCCCGTTCCACCTGCCGCCATTCGCTTTCGGAGCAGATGCCGGGGTAACCGTGGGCTTTGGCCCATTGGCCGTCGTGGATGCAGCCGCCCCGGAGCAATTCGTTGACCTCACAGTGAGCCACAATGTGTTTGCCCAGCTTTTTGGCCTCCACCATGGCGGCCCGCATCATGGCATCGGACTGGACGCCCCGGCCATCGTCGGAAAAGCCTGCCACATGGGGGGCCATGTCGGAAAGGTCCGCCAGCGTCTGGCCCTGTTCGCCCTTGGTGATGGCGCCGTAGGGGTAGACGTGAACGACGGCGTCCCGCTCGATGATATCCAGCTGCTGCTGCAAGGTCTCGGCGCTGTCAGGCACCGGCTTGAGGTTGGGCATGGAGCAAACGGCGGTGTAACCGCCGGCGGCAGCGGCAGCGGTACCGCTGGCAATGGTCTCCTTATAAGAAAAGCCGGGCTCACGAAGATGAACATGGACATCTACGAAACCCGGAACCAATAACCGATCATGGAGTTCAATCACCGTATAGCCGGTGGCATCGACGGAAGGGGAAACGGAAACAATACGCCCATCAGCAATGGCAACGTCGCGTTTTTCCAATGTGCTGTTGTTCCATACCAGACCGCCGGTCAGCAGATACTGCATAGCATAACCTCCTGCTTCATTCTCAATTGTGTATTGTATCGCATCCAGCGGCGAAAGTCAACGACAATTCCCGCTGCTCCGGTGGAACGCAGATTGTAATATTAAATGCGAAAGAACAACCACTATGTCAAATGACTAGGGCTTGCTCAATCGCATTTATTTTTTTCTGCAAAGGAGGCGACATTTAATGGCTAATTCCCATCTCTCCACAAGATATCCTGGTGGATTCCGGCTGACGATGAAAACGGCCAAAGAACTGGCCCGGCAAGAGTTCGGGACAGCCGTTGGCCTGATGCGCGATCCCGGTACTAACCTGGATGGCTACTTCGTAATGAACTTTGGAAACCTTGCAATTACCATCCGGCCCGATATCAGAATGAGTGGGTGCATCGAAGTACGCGCAGGAATGAGTACTATGAACCATAACTGTGTCGGATATTTTGACCCTGCAACACTGGAGCCACGCTACGATGTTATGGAGCGGTATGAGCAAGAAGAAAATCAAGACCGGCTGGAGCAGCTGGTATTCGGAGCTGGGCCAGAGCAGTGTCACAAATTAATTGAGCTTCTGCTCAAAGCGCAGGGAATAGAACCGATCAAGATATCTGGAGGATAACCATGAGCCGAAAAGAAAAAGGAGCGACCGATCTGGATAGGCTGTGTCACAAGCTATGACTTACCAAAAGGTGCAGGTTACCAGGTGGCCGGTCAATGCCAGGAATACGGTGGATTGTTGATGGTCTACTACTAGGAGAGCTTGACATGTCAGAATCCGTAAATCTCAATAAATGTACCAAACAGGAACTACTGATTTTAATTGGCTTTATGCGTCAGCATGATTTGGGAGATCGGTGCTTTTCCCTTGCTTGGGATGAGATGTTGTACAAGCGAGATCTGGACAATCTGACCGAGGCCAAGATGCAGTTGCAAATTGCCCGTGATGCGCGAGATCAGTATTGTGAAATCATGAAACCTTATGACGGGAAATGTATCTTGGACATACCGCAGGATGTATTTGACCAGGGTGCAGCGCTGTTAGCCCAGGCCGAGGCCGCTGATAAAAAATGGACCCGTCTTATGGGGATCAATCGCAAAAAAGAAAAGAGGAAATGACAACAATATCCGAGAGATCAGCCGTGAGATGGCCTTGGG
>NZ_JBQKJT010000013.1:0-114912 GCF_052117125.1 Candidatus Avoscillospira sp. LCP25S3_F1
CTGGTATTCCGGACAAATCACACAGTCATAGTGTTCATCATACACATACTTCCACCACTCGTGCCCACCCTTCATGGTCTGAGGCCGCTTGTAGGCGGTGGAGAGCACACGACCATCTTCAAATACCTTTTTGCAGATATGCGGGGTCTTGTAGGCGGAATCGGCAACAATCGTCTCTACTTCCGGGAAATCCGCTGTCACACGGTCATACACTTCGTCAAAGGCCACGCTGTCATGTACATTTCCAGGGGTAATGACTGTCTCCAGGACAAATCCATGCTTGTCACAGGCTGTGTGGGCCTCATAGGCAAACTGCCGTTTGTGCTCTCCCTTCACAAATAGGCCGCTGTCAGGGTCAGTTACGCTCCGGGTCACCGTACGCAGCTTTTCCTTCTTCCGCCGGGCCAGCTTCTTCTTCGAGGTGTTGTCTCTATGCTTCTTCGTCGGGGTCGGTGGCTCGTCATCATCATCAAAGGGTTGCTTTCCATGGGCCTCTCGGTCTGCGTTTACCTCTTCCATCAGTTCCTTGGCATAGTGCCTGGATGCCGCCGGAATCTGCACTTTCACCTGCTTTTTGGTATTGGCATTTGCTTTGATGTGTGTTCCGTCTATAAATACCGCCTTGGGTGAAAGATAACCTGCCTCCGCTACCTCTTCCAAAATCCATTGGAATACCTGGTCTACTGTCTCCTCGGTAAAGCGGTGCCGGAAATTATAGCTCACCGTGGAAAAGTGGGGAGTTTCCTCCTGCAAGGTGTACCCCAAAAACCAGCGGTAGGCCATATTTAAGCTTACCTCCTCCGCCGTCCGCCGAAGGGACGGCAATCCATATAGATGCTGGATCAGTACTATTTTGAACAGCACCACCGGGTCTACACTTGGCCTGCCGTTGTCTTCACAGTATAACGGCTTCACCATTTCATATAAACGGTTGAAATCTACCGCCTTGTCTATTTTCCGGAGCAGATGCCCCTCTGGTACCAGGCTATCTATTTCCACCATCTCTATCACATTACGATCCATTTTTTCACGTTCCAGCATCTTTTTCACCACCTACTTTATTTTACCTCTTACAAACGAAAAAGCCCAGCTTTCGTTGGACTTTTTCGACAGACTGAGGAGGAGGACAGACGAAAACCGTCTGTCCTCCTCCTGTAAGTTTCCTCAAACTTCAGCGCATCAGGCCGACACAATCATAATACGGCTTGGACGCGATCAGTTCCTTCTTTTCCTTGAATTCATTATGGGCCAAGGTGATTACGGCGTAATCACACTGAGCCATGGCATCTTCCAGAGAATGGTTAGCAAAACCGGCTACCTCATGCTGAATATAGGGCTCACAGGCCAAAACCTCATAGCCCCGCTGCCGCAGAATTTTGGCAAACTCCACAGAGGGACTCTCTCTGATGTCGTCAATGTTTGCCTTAAAGCTCATACCAAGCACGGCAACTTTCGCGCCGGGGGCCACATCCCTTGCAATGCGGTCGGCAACCCAGGCAGGCTTACCGTCGTTGATTATACGGGCTTCATAAATCAGCGGTGTAATATCCTCAAATTTCTCATGGATAAACCAGGGGTCCACGGCAATGCAGTGGCCACCGACACCGATGCCGGGGGTGTGTACATTAACGCGGGGATGGCAGTTAGCCAGCTGAATCAGATTGAATACATCAATTCCCAACCGGTCACAGACTTTACTCAGCTCGTTGGCATAGGCGATGTTAATATCGCGGAAAGTATTTTCCGTCAGCTTACACATTTCCGCCGTCAGATCGTCGGTGGTGCGGATGGTGCCTTTGGTGACAACCGGTGTATAGATTTCCTTGGCGTATTCTGCCGATTCTGGGCGGTTGGAGCCAATAATACGGTCGTTTTCCCGCAGCTCAATGAGCATTCTTCCAGGAATAATGCGTTCCGGACAGTGGGCCGTCATGAAGTCCTCGGCAGGAATGCCGCTGACCTCGGAGACGATGGACTCCACCAGGCGGGTAGAATACGGAGGCGATGTGGACTCCAGCACACACAAGCCGCCGGGGCGGATGACCTGTCCCACGCTGCGGGCGGCAGATTCCACATACTTCATATCTGAAACCCGCTTCCCTTCCGGCGTATCCCGGTGGGGCGTCTGCACAGCGATGATAAACACATCGGCGGGCTCAGGCTTAGCCGTAAAGTGCAGGCGGCCAGTGGCCATGGCCTGATCCATGGCCTCCTGCAGGCCCGGTTCTACAATATGAATCTTTCCCGCATTGAGGGTTTTGACCACGCTCTCCTGAATGTCAAAGCCGCAGACTTCATAGCCGGCCAGTGTGAATGTAATGGCTGTGGGCAGACCGATATAGCCGCAACCCATGATCTCGATTTTTTTCATTTGTTACGCCCTTTCAGACTAAGGATCGGCAAAATACGATCCAGAATATAGCCATTATATCACATCAGACACAAGCAAGCAATTCTTCTTTGCGATTTGTTTTCTCCCAGGGCAGATCCAGGTCCAGACGGCCGAAGTGGCCGTAGGCGGCAGTCTGCTGGTAGATGGGACGGCGCAAATCCAGTGCCTTGATGATGGCGGCGGGACGCAGGTCGAAGCAGCGGCGGACGATCTCGCCCAGCTGCAGATCGCTGACCTTACCGGTACCGTAGGTGTCCACCAGGACCGATACAGGCTGTGCCACACCGATGGCATAGGCCAGCTCAATCTGGCACTTCTTGGCCAGACCGGCTGCAACGATATTCTTTGCGATATAACGGGCCATATACGCGGCGCTGCGATCCACCTTGGTGGGGTCCTTGCCGGAGAAGGCACCGCCGCCGTGGGCAGCGTAACCGCCGTAGGTATCGACGATGATCTTACGGCCAGTCAGGCCGCTGTCACCCACAGGACCGCCGATGACGAACCGGCCAGTGGGATTGACGTAGAACTTGGTCTCGCCATCGATGAGTTCAGCGGGCAGCGTAGGCTTGATGACCTGATCGATGACAGCCTCCCGCAGGGTGTCGATGGCAATGTCGGGGCTGTGCTGGGTGGAAACGACTACAGTGTCGATGCGCTCCACGCTGCCGTCGTCGCCGTACTGGACGGACACCTGGCTCTTGCCGTCGGGGCGCAGCCAGTCGAGACGTCCAGACTTACGCTCGTCAGTGAGCTTCTTGGACAGCTTATGAGCAAAGGAAATGGGGGCGGGCATCAGCTCAGGAGTCTCATCGCAGGCGTAGCCGAACATCATGCCCTGGTCGCCGGCGCCGATCTCAGCAGCATCATCATAGGAGCTGTTGACGCCCATGGCAATATCGCCGGACTGCTCATCGATGGCCGTCAGAATGGCGCAGGTCTTATAGTCAAAGCCGCACTTCTCGTCATAGCCGATCTTTTCAATGGTCTGGCGAGCCACTTTGGGGATGTCCACATAGCAGCTGGTGGAGATCTCACCCATGACCAGCACCATACCGGTAGTGGTGGCGCACTCACAGGCTACGCGGGCCATGGGGTCTTGAGCCAGGATGGCGTCCAGAACGCCGTCGGAAATCTGGTCGCAAACTTTGTCGGGATGTCCTTCGGTAACAGACTCGGAAGTAAAAATTCTCTTTGCCATATGATCGTTCCTTTCTTGTCTTGCGGGGAGTGACGAAAAAAGCACGCTCCGACAGGCGAAGCGTGCTGAGTAGTCTATTTCCTCATCTTTCGATTCGCACCGCCGGATTTGGCACCTTACAAAAAAGCAGGTTGCCGGACTTCATCGGGCCGTTCCCTCCGTCACTCTTGATAAGTGTTGTTCAATTATGTCGTTATTATAGGGATAAAGACGAAACCTGTCAAGTGATTTTCTTGATTTTTAGAAAATTACACTTCCCAGCCGCTCATATACGCTTTCTGCTCCGGTGTCAGCGTGTCGATTTTCAGACCGTTACCCTCCAGCTTCAGCAGGGAGACAGCGTCATCAATGGCCTTGGGTACCTCGTGGACGTTCTTCTCCAGATTGGCGCCGTTGTGGAGCATATACTCCAGGGACAGCGACTGGATGGCAAAGCTGGTATCCATAATTTCCGCTGGGTGGCCGTTACCGGAAGCCAGATTGACAAGACGGCCCTCAGCCAGCAGATTCAGCGTGCGGCCGTCGGCCAGCTCATAACCCATAATCTCATTGCGGCGGGGATAGACGCGAACAGCCAGCGCCGCCAGATCGTCACCGTTGACCTCCACATTGAAGTGGCCAGCGTTGGACAGGAACGCGTTGTCCTTCATCTTCTCCATGTGCCGGCGAACAATGACATCCTTACAGCCGGTGGTGGTAACAAAGATATCACCTTCCGATGCGGCATCATCCATAGGCATCACACGGCAACCGTCCATGGTAGCTTCCAGCGCCTTGATGGGGTCAATTTCTGTGACAATGACGTTCGCGCCCATACCCTTGGCTCGCATGGCTACGCCGCGGCCACAGTAGCCGTAACCGGCCACGACCACAGTCTTACCTGCCACCAGCAGGTTGGTGGTGTGCATGATGGCGTCCCACACGGACTGACCAGTGCCGTACTTGTTGTCGTAATAATGTTTGCACTTGGCATCGTTGACATTCATCATGGGGAACGGTAGTTTCCCGGCGGCGGCTCTGGCCTTGAGGCGGTGGATACCGGTGGTGGTCTCCTCACAGCCGCCGATGATATTTTCACCCAATTCTGCACATTTGCCGCTGAGCAGGTCTAAAAGGTCGCCGCCATCGTCAATAATCAGATGGGGACGGCAGGAAAGTGCGGCAATGAGATGGGATTCGTACTCTTCGGCGGTAGCGCCATGCCAGCAGTAGACATTGACGCCCATAGAAGCCAGACCGGCGGCTACATCGTCCTGAGTGGAAAGAGGGTTGCAGCCAGTGGCATGGACCTCGGCGCCGCCTGCGGCCAGACACAGGGCCAGATACGCTGTTTTGGCCTCCATATGAATGGACATGGTGATCTTTTTACCGGCAAAGGGTTTCTCCTTTTCAAACCGGGCGCGGATGGCGGACAGGGCCGGCATATAATCCTGGACCCAGGCGATTTTCATACGGCCATACTCGGCCAGGGACATATCTCTGACGATGCTCATGAAACGGCTCCTTTGCAATGTTTTCTTTTATCATAGCAAATTTTGCTTGCAATTACAATCATTCCATGAAAAATTGGAGAATTCACAATTCGTCTATGGACACTGCCGTTTTTTTCCGATATAATAAATTGAATTACCGAAAGGGAGGCAATCTGCTTGAAAAAGCTGCAACGTTCCATTACCCGCTTTTTTTTCAATAATCGAAACCGAGGCATCCCCAATCTGATGCTCTATATTGGCTTGGGCAATCTTCTGGTCTACATCTTCAGTCTGGCGGACCCCAGCGGCGCTCTGGTCTATGCGCTCTCATTCAGCAGGAGCAAAATTTTTGACGGGCAAATCTGGCGGCTGTTTTCCTACATCTTTATTCCCAATGTGGGTGGTAACGCCTTTACACAACCTCTGTTTCTCGCCATTATGTTTTTCTTCTACTTCCAGATCGGCCGGATTCTGGAGGCCCGTTGGGGCATTATGAAGTTCAACTGCTACTATCTCTGCGGTGTCATCATCATGGACATTGCCGCGTTGATTTTGGGCGTATCGGCTAATGCCTATTACCTGAATCTTTCCCTGATTCTAGCATTTGCTACGATGTGTCCGGAAGATCGAGTGCTGCTGCTCTACATCATTCCCTTCAAAATGAAGTGGCTGGCCTGGTTCTACCTTGGATCTGTGGTTCTGAGTTTCTTTTTCCTGGCATTCCCCTACTGCCTGTTCCCCGTGGTTGCACTGCTTAACTACTTCCTGTTTTTCGGCAGAGAGATTCAAAACGTTCTGCCCCGCATGGGTTCTTACCATCGCAGCTATACGCCGCCCCGGCAAACTGCGGCCCCCAATCCTCAATGGGCCGACCGCTACCGCGGCAAGGACGGCAAGAAGCCGTACCGACACAAGTGCACCGTCTGCGGCCGTACCGACGCCGACTACCCAGACTTGGAATTTCGGTATTGCAGCCGCTGCAAGGGATATTACTGTTATTGCAGCGACCACATCAATAATCACGCGCATATCCAGTAAATCCTGCCACGGCGTTTCCCGAAGAACGGAGGGAAACGCCGTTTTTCTCTTGTCAATGATGGTAGGATATACTAAAATAAAGAAAAGAAGTATTTTTGCAAGAGGGGGTATTCCCAATGTGCGGACGATTTCAGTTTTCTGTAACCCAATGCCCGGCATTGCAGTCCATTCGCAGCAGGCTGGCCCAGCAACAGGCACTCCCCTGCTGGCCCGATGATCAGATTGCCCCTTCGGACCGGGCGCCGGTGCTGTTGGCTGGGGCAATGGAACTGACACCGGCACTGATGACTTGGGGATTTCCCTGGCCGGGGCGTCAGCCTGTGATTCATGCTCGGGCGGAGACGCTGCTGGAACGGCCGATGTTCCGGGATGCCGCCGTACAACGGCGTTGTATCGTGCCGGCGTCTGCATTCTATGAGCGGGACCATGCCCGCCAACAGTTCCGGTTTGCTCTGCAAGACCGTCAGCCATTGTATATGGCGGCGGTATGGGACAAGCGTGGTGGTATGGACTGCTTCTGCATCATCACCACCGAGGCCAATGACTCCGTCCGCCCAACCCATGGCCGTATGCCGCTGCTGCTTCCGCCGGAGCAGTTGGAGCCCTGGCTGCTGGACAGCGCCGCTGTAAAGGCGCTGCTCCACACCAAGCAGCCTCCCCTGGACAGTACACGGGCCGATGGACAGTTACAGTTGTGGTGAGACAAACGTTTAAAATTTGTTATTGTTCCGTTCATGATCTGTTCATGGCCTGGCAGTAAGATAAACTTGTCCAAAAGGACAGCGGCAATCAGGGCATTGGCCGAATGGTCTGATCGCCAAATGCTTTTTCATTTTCAACCTCCCTTTCTCTTTTCTTTTTTCACAACCGGCAGACCGCCCGCTCTCTTGCAAGAGCGGGCGGTCCTCTTTTTATTCGGCTTATTCGGTGATCTCCTGCGCCTGACCTGTAGCCAGAAAATATAGAATCTTACGCCGTACAGGCATTTGATAAATACGGCCAATGGCCATGGCATAGGTTTGCAGTTGACGGGCATAGACAGCGACCCGCTCTGCCTCCCGTCCCGGCTGAACGCGGTCAGTCTTGAAGTCGATGACGGTAATGCCGTCTTCCTCTAGAAGCATACAGTCAATGACGCCCTGGAGCATCAGTTGTTCCCCGGCGGCGCTCTGATCATAAATCGCGCCGTCCACCAGCAGGGAGAATTTCATCTCCCGCACCACCCGGGGGCAGGTCAGAATCTGCTGTCCCAGTGCAGATCGAAACAAATGCACCATATGTTCCACGGAAACAGCTGCGGCCTGTTCCGGTGTGAGAAATTCCTGGCGAAGCATACGCTGCAATTCTGCGGCGACGCCCTCCGGCGTCTGGCATGCACTATATTCGGCAAATTGCAGGAATAAGTGATTGGCTGTACCTCGTTCCGTAGGCGACAACCCCCGATCCGCCGTTACGAAATTTGGCTGCCGGAGTTTCCGGTGAGAAACCGGCAAAAAATTTTCCGCCTGCTCCGTTACCTCCTGGTCCATGGGCCTCCCTTTAAGCTGGGTAGCTGTCACCTTGGACGGTACTGCCGCAGCAGCGGCAAAGGGATAATGATACGCCAAAGTAACGGACAGGTCCTCCGCTCTTGGAAGCGACTGTGCGGCAGAGGGTATTTCCTCTACGACGTCAACGGTTGCTGCCTCCTCCAGGGCTTCCGGACTATGACAGCGAATGGTCCAGGGAATCTCCGATACCTGCGCCTGACGGGGGTAGCCACCTACAGTAAAGAGGGCACCCGCTTCGCTGCGTGTCATGGCGGCGGCAAGAACCCACATACCGGGATTCTTGACTGCACCGGCAAACTGCGGCGAAACCGGCCGGTCGGCGGCTGCGGCCACGTTGGCCAGTTCCGTCTCCAGATATTTAGAACAATACGTCATGATCAGTCGCTCTTTGGCCCGGGTCATCGCCACATATAATACCCGCAGCTCTTCCGAAATACTTTCCTGCCGCAGCTGCATGGCGATGGCCTTGCGGGCAATGGTGGGATACCGGACACGATTCTGCTGGTCTAGCACATTACTGCCCAGCAGCAGTGTCGGGTGTGTCATGACATTGCTGCGCAGGTCTTCGGTATTAAAGCGGCGGGACAGGTCGGCCAGTATAACAATGGGAAATTCCAAGCCTTTGGACTTATGAATACTCATAATCCGCACTGCCGCGCTGCTGCTTTGCTCTCCGCAGGGAATGGACTGGCCGTGGCGCATCCTCTGATCCAGATCGGAGAGGAATGCCATCAGGGTTATCTGAGTGCTATTTTCGACTGTCAGGGAGAAAAACTGCTGCAAATTCTCCTGTCGCCGCTGTCCCCCGTCCATGGCACCAAACACCGCTTTGATTGCCGTCCGCTCCATGACCATCCGTAAAAGGCTGTGGAGCGGAAGCCATTGGGCCTGACGGCGCAGTTCCTCCAACGTTTCCAAAAAGGCGCGAGCTGGTTCCAATTGTTCCGCTGCTGCACATAGCGCCTCATAAAAGCTGCCCTTTCGCTTGGCGGCACGGATGGTGGCCAGCTGACTGGCTGTAAAGGAGAACACGGGACTGGCCAATGCTGTCACCAGTGGAATATCCTGCAACGGATTGTCAATGACTTTTAGAATCGCCATCAGTGTTTCCACCTCCTGGGTCTCCAGGAGGTTTTCACCCTTGTCGCAGGTGCAGGGAATCCCCAACGTCTGCATGGCTGCCAGATAGACCGGAGCGGCAGAACTGACGGACCGCAACAGAATGACAATATCCTCGGGCCGGACGGGCCGCCAGCCGTCTCCCTCCTGCACAGTTCCCGTCTGCAACAACTGGCTGATACGCTGCGCTACAAAGCGGGCCTCCACACCACTTTTGTCGCTTTCCCCGTCGGTGTTGACGCCATAGAGGCAGTGCAGTTCTACCGGTGGTTCCGACATCGGCGGAAACTCCCGCCCCGGCTTCAACACTTCCTCCGGGCCGTAGGTCAAATCGCCCACCTCCTCCGACATGACGCAGCGGAATACATCGTTGACCGCCGCCAGAATCTCCGGTCTGGAGCGGAAATTCTCCGACAGCAGCACCTTTCTGGGGCAGCCCGGTTCCGCCTGTGCTTTGGGCGCATAAGCCCGGTATTTCTCCAGAAAAATCGATGGGTCCGCCAAGCGGAACCGGTAGATGGACTGTTTCACATCGCCCACCATGAAGCGATTGCGATTTTCCTGGGAAATGGCAGAGAAGATATACTCTTGGATGGCGTTGGAGTCCTGATACTCATCCACCAGAATTTCGGCAAACCGTCCGGCAATTTCCCGGGCCACGGCGGTTGGGCTGCCGGTATGGCGGTCCACCAGCAAGCGAATGGTCTCGTGCTCCAAGTCGCTGAAATCCAACATGTGGCGACGGCGTTTTTCCTGTGTGAACTGTTTCCACAGCTGCCGAGTCAGCGCCACAGCACCTTTCAGTGCGTCGGATGCCGTCATCAGGTCCGCCAGAACTGTCGATTCCTCGTCGAATATGCCGTGCCATTCCTTGAGGCCGTCCAAACATCGGCTGCGAACCGCTTTCAGCCGGGCCAAGGTGGCGGCGTCATCGTAACCACGCACTGCGGTCAGGCGACCAAAGGATGTGGGAATGCTCTGGGACAGGGTCTGCCAATCGTCGATTCCCTCCAGCTCCTGTAATTGTTGCAAATTGATTGTAAAGCATGGGAGATACGATTTTTCCAGCTTTTCATCCCCGCGCATTTGGGTGAGGGCGTCCTGGAACGATGTGATCTGCGCCTGGAGAAATGTCTGGAACTGTCGCAGCAGATAGCCGCCCCACAAGGTGGCGGCGCAGCCCTCCTTTGGATCAATGGTCAACGCCGCTTCACATCGGCACAGCCAGTCTTCTGGGTCCGTGTGGCACAGGGCCGCGTCATAAATGGCGTCAATGGCGCTGCGGAGACTGCGGTCGTCTCGTCCAGCGCCCAACTGGTCAATGGCCGCCCTGCAATCCTCATCTGTTCGGGCATCGGCATAGGCTTGCTCCAGAACCGTCTCCATGGCACGGTCCCGCAGCTGCCGTCCCTGCGCTTCCTCCACTACCCGGAAATCTGAAGGCAGGTCCAACAGATGGGCATAGGTACGCAGCAGCGTGGAACAAAATGCGTGCACTGTGGAAATTTCCGTCAGATAGACCAGACTCAACTGTCGCTGCAAATGGCGGTTGGTGGGGTCTAACGCCAACCGCTTTCCCAGTTCAGCAGAGATTTTCGCCCGCAGTTCCGCCGCTGCTGCCTTGGTATAGGTGATAATCAAATAGTCGTTGATGTTCCGGGGGCGGACGGGATCGCAGATCTGCTCCATCAGCCGGTCCACCAGAACTTTTGTCTTACCGGAACCGGCAGCCGCCGATACCAGCAACGCCCCCTCCCGGTCAGTGACAGCAGCCTTCTGGGCTGGTGTCAGTTGGATGTCAGCCAAGGTCTTCCACCTCCCTTCTCAGTTGTTTCCAAAAGTCCTTCCGATCCGTCTTTCGCATGGGCCGGGCCATTACAATACCAGAGGCCCGATGGCATACGGCGGCATAGTCACAGTAAGCACAGGCTGTATCCTCACTGCCGCGGACAATCGGGTTGGGTTCTACCGCACCGTCTGCGATGCTGTCGGCCATTTGCTCCAGGGTCCGCTGCACATGACGGCGCAGCAGCTGCAATTCCTCTCGGTCTGCCAAATCCCCCTGGATGGTGCCATCCTTGGTCAACTGTATCGGCAAATAGACCGGTTTTGTTTCAAACTGCTCCATGGCCTCAAGAACGGTGCTGTCGTTGAGCAGCAATCCTTGACGCGTTTGTTCCGTCTGGCGTTTGCGCTCCAGTTCCTCCGGATTGGGCCGCTGAGTGGCCGGTAAGATGGGCCGCCGGGCGGGAAAATAGAGCACGCCGGCCGGCTGTAAGTGCTCGCCATACAAGGACTGACCGTTATCCGACAGTGCAAAGAGATAGATCAGCATTTGCAGACCACGCCCATTGAGCAAATCCGTATAGTCAAAGCTCTTTTTGCCTGTTTTATAGTCCACAATCCGCAGATAGGATACGCCGTTTTTCGTATAGAGGTCCACCCGATCCACAAAGCCCGACAGGTCGGCGCCCATTTGCCGTCCCTCAATGGTGATAGGTCCCAAGGGACCCAGTGCGGAAAATTCGATTTCAAATCCCACTGGTTCAAACTGCGATACGCGCAGCTCCCGCCCCAAATCCCGGACTACATCCAGCACCTCCTGCTGATTGCGGGCAAAGAGATAGGCCAGCCGCTCCGACCGCTCCAGCATCCGCTGTAAGGTTTCATCCTCATAGGCGGTGATTTTCTCCCGGGCGATTTCCAGAAGCCGTTCCTCGCTGACCGCCCGGAAGCCGCCCTCCTGCCGCACCTGTACCGCCGTCTGCTCCAGAATGGCATGGACGAACGTACCATAAATCGGTGCGTCAAAGGATGCCTCTTTTTGCGGTTTCAACTGCAAACCGTATCGAAGGAAATAGGCGCAGCGGCAGGCGGCATATTGGTCGATTTTAGACGCGGAAAGCTGTAGCCGTTTGCCGTAGAGACGGGAGACGGTTTGAGGTTCCAGGCTACCGGGTCCATAGGCGGCTTTCTCCCGCACGGCGGCAGCGGCTTTCTGGACTGCCGTACCGGCGGATTCTGCCAACCCGTTCAGCGCTTCATTGCGGCCTGATGCCGCAGCCTGTCCCAAGGCTTCTGCGTCATACAGCAAAATCCGCGGCACCGCCTCGTCCTGCTCCACCGGATTATGGGGAAACAGGCGGCCGATGCGCATAAACAGATAGGACGGCTGTTCCGCTGTATAGGAGAGGTACAGCCGTTCCGCCGGAGCGGCCAGGGCCTGATACAGTACAGCCAGTTCTCGGTCCAGCTGCATACTGCGGCCCGGCATAATGGGCAGTCCCAGATCCACCAACTGTTTCCGCTCCTGCTCCGTTAACAGACTGGTTTCCGGCTGGTAGGACGGGAATGCGCCGTCATCGGCTCCCAGAAGGAACAGCACCCGGCAGCGCTGATACCGCATAGCAGGCGGCGCACCGCAGGCCACACTGTCCATATTGGCCGGGATGGTGCCCACATCATACTGGGCCAGCACCGTGGAAACCATCTGCGCAAAATCCTCCGGGCTGCGCACCGTGTCGCCCAAGACCTGGTACAGCTGTTCCAATGCCTCCACCACCAGCTCATACATCTGTCCGTAGAGCTGTGCCTGTCGAAGTTCCGCCTTGGAACGGCAGCGCTGTTGCATCTGCTCCAGGGTGTCGGAAAGCCCGATGGCCGTGAGAAAGTCGTAGAGCGCCATCACCTGCTGGGCTGTATTGGATGCCTGCCGCAATCCGTCCCGCAGCGACAGCAGCGGTCCAGCGCCCCGGAGACGGCTTTCGTTGAGCTGTGCCAGCTGCTGCGCCGTTTCCTCCGTCATTTTAGCGCCGTAGCCATCCGGATGCATATCCCATTCCGCATCCCATTTACGTCCCCGGATGCGCCATGTGCGGGCATAGGTTTCCACGCGGTCACACTGCTCCGGCGTCAGCGTAGACAGGCCGGACTTCAGAAATTGCAGCACATCCTCCGTTTCCATGCCTCCTGCGGCGGCATCCAAGGCGCTCTGCACCATACCAACCACGGGATTGCTCTCCATGGCGTCGGTACCGGACACATAGAGAGGAATCCGGAACCGGTCGAACACATCCTCCAACACCGGCCGATAGGCGGTTATATCTGTGCAGCAGATGGCCATATCCCGATAACGCCAACCTTGACGGGCTAAATCCTGCACCCGTCCGCCCACATCCATACAGGCTTCAAATACGCCGCCGGAACTGTGCAGATGCAGCGCCGGGGCGACGCTTTCCCACGGACTGGCAGACCCGCCGAACAGGTTATCGGTCAGATGCCGCAGGGCATCTGGACGGCAATCCGTACTGTCCAGACGCACAGTGTGGCAATTCTCCGGTGCCATCTGCCGCAGCCGCAGTAAGGTGCCGGTTGCCACCGAAAAGGGGCCGGCGGTCGTTCCATCGGTCAACAGAGCCACAGTCACGCTGTCCGCTTGCTCCAAAATGGTACGGAGAATCTCCATCTCAATGGCCGTCAAGTCGGAAAATCCCCAGAGGATGATTTCCCGGCCCGCTATGTACGGATGCTCCTGCAACTGCTGGTCCAGCAGCATCAACTGGTCATTGGCATCCTCGCCAATAGAAGCGCAAACCGTCTCCAGGCTTTCCTGGAGCAGCGCCAGCTCCTCCAGCTTGACCGCCAGCTGGCCGCCGGTTTGACGTGCTGTCTCCCCCAACTGTTCCACACCGATACGAGCGCTCTTCAGCTCATCCAGCAGCGTCAGCAGCCGCAGCAAAAATTCCGGTTTTCGTCCGCAGGCGCCGTAAAGCTTCAAACGGCTGCCCACAGTCTCCACGGCACGGGCCATGGCGATCAGCCGTCCTGCCTTGTCCATCCTGGGACGGCTGACGCCGCCATAGGCGGCAAATACTCGATGGGCCAGCCGGGAGAAGCTCAACACCTCGGCATACCGGGAAATGGTATCACCGCCGATTTCGCAGAGCATCCGCTCTGCCTCATGGGAAAACTGCTCGGGAACAATGAGAATTTGTCCCGGGCAGTTTCGTTCCTGGTTGTCGCGGACCCGTTGGAGCACCGCCTGCCGCAGCGCCCGGGGTTCCGTTGAAATGAAAAGTTGCAGCACAGAAACTCCCTCCGTTTCTGGCTCCAGTGTATCATAAATCGTCTATTCTGACCAGAGCAATCATGAAAACAACTGCCGTAAATCATAGAGCAGTTCCAGGGATTTGAAGCTCAGGCGACTGTTCTCTGTGTCCGTAATCCATGCTACCTCCTGCTCCGTCATCCCGGCGCATTGGGCGGCCGCTTCAAACTCCGCCGATGTGGCGCTGAGACAGAGCGACGGAAAGACAACACACCACCAGTTGTGGCCCTGGCCGGTGCCGATGGTGACGCGCAATGCCGTATACGTTCCAGCGGGCAGCGTAAAACTGTCGTATTCTCTGGTAGGAAAGAGTTCCTTCTGTAATGTCACTTTAGCCGTTTCCCTGCAGCCCAGGGATTGCAGGCATTGGTTGGCCGCCGTTTCAATGGAGGAAAGTCCCTGAGCCAATGCTGCACGGGGGTCGCCCTCCCCTTCCAGCAAGTTGCCGGTCTCCTGCAACACCACATCCCGTACCAGCAGCTTGATCTCCTGGTCAATTTCCTGATCGGAGGCAGCCACCACATGTAGCCGTACCATCTTCTCTGCCAGCTTTTGCTGTCGGGCCACAAAAAAACCATTGACCAGAACCAGAACAGAGAGCGCCATGAGTACTCTGTGAATCCATTTTTTCATAAAAAACACCGTCCATTATGTAGGATATCGTCACAAGGACAGTACCATAATGGACGGTGTTTTCATTTTTTATACATCTGCGTCAGAATTTGGATCAAAATTGGTTGCCAAATACGTTTTGTAGCCCACCTGCATCAGCGACATGCTGGCAGTGGCCGCAAAGTCGAAGTGCTCAAAGATACCAAACATCACCGAGCCGCTGCCGGTCATGCTGGTGCCCAATGCACCGCAGTTTTCCAGCGCGTTTTCGATTTTGTATAATTCCTCATGTTCCCGCAGCAGCGGATATTCAAAAACATTGAGTAAGCCGGCACCGATTTCCCGCAGATTGCCCTGTTCCAGAGTTTTGATCATCTGCTGCGTCTTGGGACGGGCCGGAACATTCATGCGGTCCAACTTCTGGTAAAGTTCCGAGGTGGGAGCGGAAAAGTCCGGCTTCACCAGCACGTAATAGCACTGGGGCATAGGCGTCACCGGCGTGAGAATTTCACCGCGTCCCTCGGCCAGACTGGTGATATTACGGATACAGAACGGGACGTCGCTGCCCACCAGCAAACCGATTTTCTCCAATTCCTCATCGGTGAACCGGTTATTTTCGTGACGGTTCAGCGCCCGCAGAACCGCCGCAGCGTCGGCGCTCCCGCCGCCGAGACCCGCCTCCCAGGGAATACGCTTCTCAATCTCGATGGTCAGGCCGTTAGGATCGGTACCAGCGGCATCGTAGAAAGCTTTGGCGGCTTTATAGGCGAGATTCTTTTTCCCGCCAGGGATAGCCTCTTCGCTGCAACGAACCTGCCAAGGCTCTCCAGTGCCGATGTGGACGGTGATCTCATCCGCCAAGGTGATGGCCTGCATGATAGTGGAAATATCATGATAACCGTCCTCCCGCAGGCTGCCCACATCCAGCGTCAGATTGACTTTCGCGTACGCTTTTTCCTGTAATGTGATCATTTTACAATTTTTCTACCTTCCAAATAGTATCGTTTTTCTCTGGCATGGCCCATGGAGAAGGTCTTGCGAGGCAGAATGCCATCGGCAATGACACCGCGGAACAGTTGGGACTTCTCCATGACCGGCAGCAGGAAGCCGATGGCGTTGTCCTGGGCAGCCAGTTCTATGAGGTCGGCGTCGCCGTGAATGTAGTCGGTTTCGCCGTCATGCTGGGCCAGATACTGGTCCAGAAAGCTCTGGAGAATGCCTACGGCCAGCTGACCCTTCTTTTGATCCAGATAGATGGTACCGTGGTCTTTGCCCATGTACCACTCCACCGGGAACCCGGTTTCGGCGCAGAGAGTATCCTGCACCGCTTTCAGCAAAGCAGGCGCATCGGTTTTGACGATGACCCGGTGAATCGGAGCAAACTCCTGGGCATCGTCGTGGATATTTTCCAGCTCCACCAGAGCATAACGGGCCGGGTGCTGAGACAAGTCCTCGCCGGGATGGGCTTTTTTCAGCTCTTCATAGCAAGCCTTGGCCGTGGCAAGGGAATGATTGCCGTCGCCCACAGCAAAGACCATGGGTGTGCCGGGCAAACCAGTGTACTTCTCGTCCACATGTTGAGTATAGGCTGTCAGCCGGTCCATAAAGGCTTGGGCCTCAGCGCCCTCCACAAGCCAACCGGCAATATGGCCGCCGTCCTCCATCAGCATGCAGTCATAGAGCTTTTTCAGATGATCCTTTTGTTCGGCAATGGGCTCAATGAGGACCTTGTCATGGTCGTCAGCCAGCATCAAAATGTGGGGGAATTCCAGCGGCGCGTTTTTCCGGACCCGCATTCTGGGGGGAATGCGCTCCACAACCGTTTTCTCTGTGGCACGGATATCAGAGGTGGAACCCATGGAGTAGTCGTATGCCTCCAAATCCACCATGCCCACCAGTCCCTTGCGGATGGCGCCGCTTTGCAGGGTCCGCTCCACATAGACGAAACTGTTGGGATAGACGGTAAACAGATCCTGTTCCAGATAGGCCGCCATGGTACGGTTGATCTCCTCGGTGAGAGCCGGTTCCTGCTCCGTTCCCAGCTGGGCCTCCGGCAAAATCAGATGGATAGTAGAAGGTGCGTCTCCGACATTGGCCCGTACCCGGTCCCAATAGGCGGGCTGGGAGGAAAACTGATCACAGGCAATGACCGCCCATTTGGACATGTCCTCCACCTTGGGCAGCAGAATCTCCGCGGGCAGGAAGCAGTTTTGATGCATGTTCTAATTCATCCTTTCTCAGCAAGTGTCAGGTTTCAGAAAACAGCAGGGACATCAGTTGAGTGCCGGGTTCCACAAAGGGCCCCTTAAGACCGTTGGCTTCTGTATACGCCAGGCCGCTTCCCTGGTCTTTACGGCTGTCATAGATCATAAAAGGTACCGGGTCGCCGTCGTGGGTACGGGTATCCGTCAGCGTCTTGTGGTCGCTGAGAATCAGAATCCGGTAATCCACACCGGCACTGTTCAACTTTTCCGTCAGCGGCGCCAGAACACGACGGTCGATGTACTCGATGGACAGAATCTTTTCATCCAGCTTGCCGTTGTGGGTGGCCTCGTCGGGGGCTTCCACATGGATGCAGACAAAATCGTCACCGGACAGCAGGCAGTCCACCGCAGCCTGGGTCTTGCCCTCGTAATTGGTCTCGGTCTCGCCGGTGGCGCCTTCCACATGGACCATTTTCAATCCCACCAGAGCGCCGATACCGTGGACCAGGGGTACCGCGCTGATAACAGATCCGTTTTTGCCATAGTGCTCGACAAAATTGGGCAGTTTCACCGCGCTGCCCTCCGCCCAGAACCAGATGCCGTTGGCCGGCAGCTTGCCTTCGGCCCGGCGACGCTCGTTATAGGGGTGATGCTCCAGCAGACGGTTGGCTAACTCCATCAGCTGCCACAGGTTTCCGGCATTTTCATTGCCGCACAGAGCATAGGGCCCGATTTCCCGTCCCAGAATATCATGGGGCGGCGTGGCGTGAAACCCCTGAATATCGCCGCCGGCCTGAATGGCGATATGACGGAACGAGGGTGTGGGCGCAATGCGCATTCCCACTGCATCTGCGGCTGCTCGAAATTCCGCATTGTCAAAGAGCCAGGAAACCACCGCCATGGAATCTTCCCCGTCGATGGAACCGGCGCTGTGCGACAGCATCTTCTTTTCACCAAACGGCTTATCGCCGTCCTCCAGGGCCACCATGTTACACCGGTAGCTGACATCACCGGGCTGCACACTGATGCCGCTGCCTGCTGCCTCCAGGGGGCTGCGGCCGGTGAAGTACCGATTGGGATCACAGCCGAAAATGGACAGGATGGCTGTGTCGCTGCCAGGCAGCTGCTCCGGCGGTACGGTCCGCACGCTGCCCAGGAGGGATTTGGCGCAGAGTGCATCCATATGGGGCTTTCTGGCCGCCTCCAAGGGTGTTTTCTGGTTTAGTTCCGGCACGGGATTGTCCGCCATGCCATCTCCGATGAGCAAAACGTATTTCACTTGCGTCACATCCTGACTTCATGTTTTAGTGTCTTATCGATTTTATCATATTACTCAAAAAAAAGAAAGACTTCTGTTGAAATTGCATAGACAATCTTTCTGCCGGACATACTAGGCCATATCCAGACAATAAGGAGGTTGTACAATGGATATTGCTGCTCTGATTCTGGTCATTGTCGGCGCCCTCAACTGGGGCCTGATCAGTCTGTTCCAGTTCGATCTGGTGGCCTGGTTGGGCGGCGGTCAAACCGCTTTCCTCAGCCGCATCATCTACGGCCTGGTGGCACTGGCCGGTCTGTGGTGCATCACCCTGCTGTTCAAGCATGGGCAAAACACCGATACAGATGTACAGCACCGTCCCGCCACCTGAGCTGGACAAAACCAATGCCGAGTGGAACCATATCGTCCCACTCGGCATTTCTCCATATAAAATTCAATTTGATTATGGTACACGGACAATGCATTCCAGCCTCTGGCCGTTCACAGTGGTGTAAACCTTGGCCGTACCGGATGCCAAGGCGGTGACGTTGCCGTTTCCGTCCACCGAGATCACAGAACCGTCGGTGACATTCCAGCCGCCGGAGACGCCGTTGACCACCGAAATCTCAAAGCTCTGGCCTACACTTAGGGTGACGTCTGTATGGTCCAGCTGATTGCCGCCGGTGGAACCGCCGCCGGTATTCTCTGCATTGCTGTCGTTGGCCACCACAGAGCCTTCGATGTTGCACCGGACGGTACAGGTAAGTTTTTTATCGTTAACCTGGGCCGTCACTGTAGCCGTTCCTGCCTTCACCGCTGTGACTTTGCCGCCGGAGACGGTGCAAACGCCTGCGTTGGAGCTGCTCCAAGTAATGGTGGCCCCTTCCGGCGCGTCCAGCACCTGAATAGTGGCCACTTCTCCGGTGGAAAAGAGCGTAAAGTCCGTTGTGCTCAGATAGGCATTGTTTTCTTTACTGTTGCTGAAATTGCACACCACTTCCACCTCCGCGGAGAAGGAGCCGCAGGTGGCGGTGACCGTAGCTTTACCACCATCTACAGCGGTGATGATGCCAAGATCATCCACAGTACATACGGTTGTATCGGAACTGGTCCAGAGAATGGTCTCCGTGCAATCAGCCGGTTGGGCGGTGGCTGTGACTGTGGTAGCCAGTCCCGCCGATTCCAGCGTCACAGTACGTTCTGACAAGGTAATCCCCGTACAGAGTACCTCCGCAGGAGTGGTCTCCGGCTGCACGATCTGTTCTTGATCTTCAGTCTGCTGTGTATCCTGTTCCTGATCAATGTCTTCCGTAATCTGTTGTTCCGGCAGCGTCAAGTCCTCTGACGAAGTTTTTTGGGGGGAGAAAATACCAACGGCATACATGGCATACAACGCGCCGATGACGACCGCCAAGCCCAGCACCACACAGATCATGATCGTGAGCCATTTTGGAATGCGGTCATCCTCTCCAACATCCTTCTGAGTGGCCTTGTTCGACCGGGAAGAATGGGCAGCTTTCAGGGTGCTGTACCGGCCACCTCGGGCTTTCTGCCCATGGGCTCCCGATTCCGTCTGAGCGGGATCGCTCTGATTGATGCTGCCACACAGGGGGCAGCGCTGCTGGATATCGTCGTACTCCGTACCACAATAGTCACAGGTGATCCGTGCCATAAAATCCTCCATTCAAGGCATACATATCCTGTAAAGGAAAGTCGCTTTTTGTCTTGTATGGTATTCTATCATAAAAATGGCGAAATTCCAATGGCTAATCCTGCGTTTTGCGGAATCCATTCTTGCATTTTTCGCCCATTTGCAATAAAATACGTGTTGTAGGAAAAGGAGGCGAGTTTTTTGTCTGAACTCAAGCTCATATCTCCCCTTCTGGACAACATGGAAATCGTAACATGTTTGCAGTCCGGCAGCGGAACCTCTGTCTTCCTTTTACGCGGCACGCGGAACGGTCAGGAATATATTCTGAAACGGATTTCTGTGCCCGAGTCCCAGACCCAGGTGGAGGCTTTGTACTTCGCCGGTGCGGCTGAGGATGAGGAAGAAGCAAAAAAATACTTTGAGCAGCTCATCAAGGATTACTGTGCCGAGCTGTCGGAGCTGGACATGCTGCGGGGCAGTACCAATTTTGCAACGTATCTGGACTATCAGGTTTGTGAAAAAGAGGACGGCATCGGCTACGATCTGTATCTGTTGTCGGAAAAATGGCAGACATTAGTGGAATACCTGTCGAAAAATGCCATGACCCATCTGAAGGCGCTGAACCTGGGACTGGACTTGTGTACGGCCCTCTGCGATCTGCGGACCCATGGACTGATCCACCGGGACATCAAACCGGAAAATATCTACCTCAACGGTCTTAACAGCTTTATGCTGGGCGATCTGGGCGTGGCTAAAATTGCAGAGCTCAAATACTGCACCATGCCGGAACGGATGGTAACGGAGTACACGGCCCCGGAAATGACCGATATTCTCAATCCGTTCAATACCACCATCGATATTTACTCCATCGGTATGGTGCTTTACCGGATTCTCAACGGTAACCACGGTCCCTTTGAGGACGAGAAAACATCGGCCAAAGCCGCCAACAAACTGCGGATTTCCGGCGAACCTCTGCCGGCACCCCTTTACAGCGATTATGAACTGACAGAAATTATTATGAAGGCCTGCGCTTTCCTGCCGGAGGATCGCTACCAGACGCCGGAGGAATTCATGCAGGACCTGGTCCTCTATATGAAGCGCAATAACGTCACTGACTCTCTGATTGTGCCGCCGCTGTTGCTGGACCCAGAAGACATTGTTCATCCCGATGCCATGGACGAGGAAGTGCAGCCGGTGCAGTTCGCGGAAACGGACCAGATGGACGAACAGTTTATTGCCAGCTTTATGCCGGATACCACTGTGCAGGGCGGCGAGGAGGATATCGAGATCACACCCTCGTCTTCCACGCTGGATACTCCGCCGGAGAGCGCCCCGTGGAGTGAATTGCCTGAACTGTCGGATTTGCCGTCCTTTGCGGCGCCCCATGCCGCAGACCCCGCCGAAGAGATGTCAGCTGCTCCCCCACCGCCCAGTGCACCGAAAAAGAAGCGGAGCAACAAGGGAAAAAAGCTGGCGGTTGCCGTTTCTTCCGCCGTTGTTGCCTTGGGCGTTATCGGTGTCAGCGTCTATTTTCTTGCCTTTGGCGGCCCGGCCACCAATATCGCCTCTATAACTATGGAAGACCGAGGTACTAATTATCTGGTGGTCCATGTCAAGGCCGGTTCGGATGTGTCGGACTTGACGCTGCATTGTGTGGACACATACGGCAACGAACAGACAGCAGAGCTCAACGGCAGCAGCGCTACCTTCTCGGAGTTGGCTCCCGGTACCCAGTACACCGTCTCAGTTGTATCCAACAGCGGCCACCGTCTCAGTGGCACTACCTCCGCCATGTTCACTACCGTTGCCACCACCGACGTTCTGAGCTTTGTGGGTACGGCAGTCACTGGCGATCAGGTAACGTTGCAACTGACAGTCAGCGGTCCCAGCCCTGAAGAGTGGACCGTGCGCTACTTTGCCGAGGGTATCGCGCCCCTGGAAAAGACGTTTACCGGAAATTCGGTCACCATTACCGGACTGGAAAGCGGTGCGGCCTATCTCTTTGAGCTCTCCAGTACGTCCGATGTGGAGCTGACCGGTAACACCTCTCTGGAACTGACCACCACGCCGGAGGTTTCTGTTTCCGATCTGGCGGTATCGGCATTGACTGAGACCTCTGCTACCGTATCCTGGACCGCTACGGAGCCTGCTCCGGCTGAATGGACCGTCACCTGTACCGGTACGGACGGCTCTATTGCGACCAAAACCGTCACCGATTGCGAGGCGGAGTTCACGGAACTTACCACCGGCGAAACGTATACTATTTCTGTCACTGCCGACGGCTTGGCCACGCCCGCCGTTATCACCGCGACGCCTACTTCCATGGTCATTGACGGTTTTACCGCCACAGCCTCCACGGACGGCTCTGTGTCCGTCTCCTGGAACAGCGGCAGCGATACGGCTTCCTGGCAGCTGCGGTATGCGGTTGCCGCTACCGGCAGTCCCATCACCGGCACCATGGAGGTGCAGGGCAATACGGCCACGCTGGAGCATTTGATCCCCGGTGAGAAGTACACGCTGGAACTGCGCTCCGCCTCCGGTGAGAAGCTGGGCGGAACCACTACCGCTGAAGTCACCATCCCCGCTGCAGGGGCCTTTGACCAGTACGGCGCTTCCCGATTCTTCCTGGGCCTTTTCAAAAAGCCCGACAAGTCCAACTGGACCGCCAACGATCTGGTCACCATGAGTGAGCCGGTTTTCTCCACCAGCGATTCCATTGTTTTTGCCTTGGATAGTCTCACGGACCGCAGCGACAGTGAAGATGAGGTCACCCTTCTGTATGTGGTGGAATCCGCCGCAGGCGTTCCCCTCTCCACCGGCAGCAAAACCGCTGCTTGGAACAACCTTTGGACAGAGGATCTGATTTTGGGTCAGGTGGAAGAAACACCGCAGGAGGCCGGCACGTACACTCTGCGTCTCTATCTGAATGGTCAGAGTGCCGCAGCCAAGGAATTTACCATTCAATAACACATCAAACCCATATGACAACGAACCGCCGCAGGAATGGCTCCTGCGGCGGTTCTACTGTTAATTCAGTTCCTGCCAGTTGGCCGGATATACGAAATAGGCATATCTCGTAAAACCAGAACTCTGGAAGTGGATGTGGCTGCCTTTGGGAATGTAGATGATATCACCGGGGCCGCCGGAAATGATACGGCCATCGATTTCAATTTCCAGGGTACCTTCGATGACCATGTCGTATTCGTCATAGGTCAGCGTCCACTCAAAGCTGGTGTGGTCCAGTTCCATAATACCAGCACCCATGCGAGGCGCTTCCTCCAGAGTAACGATATCCTTCAACGCGACGCCCTCTTGTTCAAAAGGCTCGCACCGGACCGTAGAGGTTTTGATGCCGATGATGCCGCTGGGGTCCACATGCTTCTCAAACGCGGGCTTGGAGCTGTTCTTTGTCTGCTCCAGAACCTGCAATACGATGTCGCGGATCAAAGACTCACTGATATTCATAATGCGTCAAATCCCTTCTATGGAATGGGGGCAATTACTTTTTGCTGGCGGTTTCAATCTTGCTCAGCAGCTTGGGCGCCAAAACATTGGCCAAGATCAGAGCAGTGATACCAGCAACCAGTTTGCCAATTACGACGGGGAAAATCATGTCGGGTTCGTTGCCGGCAGTGAAGCCCAGGTGATCGCCGAATACGAAAGCGGCAGACACGGCGAACGCCACGTTCAGCAGCTTGCCCTTGGGGTTCATCTCGCCCATAATATTGAACATGGCAATGTTGTTGGCCAAGGTTGCCACCAGACCGGCAGAAGCTTTATCATTCATACCCAGCGCGGAGCCGATCTTACTGAGTGCGCCGCCGAAGGTCTTGGTAATCCACTTGACCATGGGGAAGGCACCGATCAGGACAATACCGATCTGGCCGCAGGTCAGCAGGCCGCTATCCAACGGAGACAGGCCGGTGACCTCATCCTTGATGCTCATGACGTCCAGCACGGGGAACATGATGCCGGTGATCTGCTGGAAGACGGCAATGGCGGTGAAGATGGTAATAACGATGGTCACTCCGGTGCCAAAGACATTAAAGCCGCGGATCATGGCAGCAGGGGCAAACCACAGGCCCAGAACGATCAGGGCGGCAACGATGATGACAGGCACCAGGTTGATGAGGATGGTGCCGATGGGCAGCTTGAATTCGGTCATACCCATAGCAAGGCCGCCGACAATGCAACCGATGGGAACCGTAATCAGACCAGCCAGGACACCGGCGCCCAGGTAAGGACGGTCTTCCTTCTTGATGATGCCCAAGGCAACAGGAATCGTGAACACAATGGTGGGACCCATCATAGTGCCCAGAATCAGGCCGGCAAAGTTGCCGATGGCAGGGGTCTCAGCCAGCTCCATAGCCAAGGGGTAACCGCCCATGTCACAGGCCAGCAGTGTGGTGGCAAACATGGAAGAGTCAGCGCCGATCGCTGTGTAGATGGGCTTCAGGATGGGGCCCAGCAGCTGTGCCAGCACGGGAGCAGCTGCCACAACGCCGGCCATGGACAGGGCCAGGGGGCCGATGGCATTGAAGCCTTCCTCAAACTGTTCGCCATAGCCAAACTTGTTGCCCATAATTTTGTCTATGGCGCCGACGATCATAAAGATCATCATAATCATCATAATGACGGAATTGATGGAGAGGCCGCTGAACCAAGCCTGCACGCTCTCTGTAAATACGTTCATGTGGTATCCTCCTTTTTTCGTCCTGTGAGAATTACACTCACAGCAATGCTTCAAACAATTTGGGGTCCGGCCGGGGCAGGATTGCCGTTTGAACCAGCAATTCAGCATTGCGAGTAGCAGCGTCCACAGCTGCTCGTACCGCACCCACGTCGCCGGTCAGCGTGACAAAGCCCTTGCCGCCGATGGCATATCCGGTCCGAACCTCAATCAGGGTGACGTTGGCTGCTTTGGCTGCGGCGTCAGCTGCCACCACGGCCGATGCAATAGAGTAAAACTCCATCACACCGACAGCGCCCCGCACTGTGACGGGATTGGTCATACAAATGGCCGGAATCACCTGTTCATGGACGCTGGGCAACATCAAGGTGTCGGCCACATAGGGGCCACCACACGACTGCCCAGCTGCCATGGCTTCCCGCACGGAGCCTGTATCGCCGCCAATCAGTACAATATACTTACCCGGGCAGACCGTTGCTGCACGCAGCAACTCCACCTGCGCCGCCTTGACCATATCATCACAGGCCGCAATGCCCCGGGCGATGCTGGTAAATTCAATCAGTCCAACTGCTGCTGCCACGGATCAGCCCTCCTTTGCGGCGATCCAAATGCCGCCGTCTGTTATTTCTGTTACGACGCCATCGACGCCGCAGTGTATGTTGGCCGACAGCCCATCGGCTGCGGCTGATGCCACCAGCTGGCCCTTCTGCACCATGTCGCCCACTTTACAGACTGGCTGCGCCGGTTTGCCGATGTGCTGGGAAAATGGCACAAAAACCCGATCGGGGCAAATCTCCAGACAGTCGTCAGAAGCGTGAAGCCCATCATACCGGCTCAAATCCAATCGGGCAATCAGCCGCTCTGTGGGAACCCTGCGAAGATTCAAAGAATCCCGGGCCTCGGGATGTTGATTTCTGGGGACCTGGATACCCCGTTCCCGCATCCGGCCCTTGACATACTCATTGACCTTGCGGGGCGAAAGACCCATGGGACAGGCAAACATCTCACAGATGCCGCAGCTGCAACAATTGGCGGCGCTCCCAAATGCCCGTATCCATTCCGCAGTATCGTCCGTCTGCCGTTCCCGGTAGAGATTCCGCATCACAAGATGGGGCTGTACATCGTGACCGATCTGGTAGCGGGGGCACAAATCGGTACACATCCGGCACTGGATGCAGGCTGTTTTAGCTTGCAGGGCCAGCCGCTCCATAGGCCGCCCGGCCCGGGTGATCAGGTAATGATCCCGGGGCAGTACCAACAGATTGCCAGTGGTTTTGGTTACCACGGCCTGTTGTATCTGCTGAGGGTCCGCCAAAACCTTGCCCATCATGGGGCCGCCGACAATAACAGCATACTCCTCAAGCAAAGGCTTGGCCGCCGCAATGCACTGGGTAATGGGCGTACCGATGGGAGCATGGAGCATCATCGGATGGGGGACCTCTCCCACAACGGATAAGTATTTCATGCTGACACCTGAGCCTTCAGTAATGGCATCATAGATAGTCAACATGGTACCCACATTGTCTACGACAGCTTCTACATCCAGCGGCAGCCCCCGTTCGGGAACCGAGCGGCCCGTCACCCATTGAACCATGGTTTGTTCGTCGCCCGCCGGATAAAATGTGCTCATTTTGCAAATCTCTATGGACTGCCCGGCTGCATCAATGGCAGCCTGCAAGGCTCGGATTTCCGCCTCGTACTTGCCCTTGATGGCAATGACCGTATGTTCGGCTCCCAGATGGGCAGCGGTGACGGCGGCAGCTGCTACAATCCGGTCGGCAAAATTCCGGCACAAGAACTTGTCGGTCTCAATCAGTGGCTCACACTCGGCGGCGTTTACAATCAGCCACCGGGCCTTGGCCTTCAGCTTGACATGGGTAGGAAACCCCGCACCGCCTGCGCCAACCACACCGGCCTGTTGGATTTTTTCCAAAAATTCCATGGTACACCGTCCTTATTACAGCACATCGGGACAGATCTCCTGATCGTCCACAATGCCGACCACCGTGGCGTCCACCGGAACGGCCATGTCTCCAACAGCGCTGCGGGCGGAACTCCCCCCGACAATCAACACTGTCTCACCAATGCCAGCACCAATAATATCCGCCGCCACAAAGGGCGTCTGCTCGGCGGCCTGGGTTACCAGATTCAGGGGCTGGACAATGAGCAGCTTATAGCTGCGCAGCTTTTCGTCCTTCCGGGTGGACCAGATGGTGCCGATCACCTTTGCAATTTTCATGGCTGCTCACCTGCCGCTTCTTCCCGCAGCAACGCAATGTTTCGTGCTTGCAGGTATTCTTTGGCCAGTTCTGTCACGATGGCCCGCTTGGTCACCCGGACGGCACGAACATCCCGCCCTACGGCATCCCGCAGGTCCCGTTCGGAAATGACCCGTTTTTCCAGCAGGACTTCCCTACCGGCCGCTGGGGTCGGCGGACACGGTGCCGCTGGAGCCTCTGGTGTGGGAATCTCCTCCGACAATACCGCCGCCGCCAACTGCCCATGTGGGCAAAGCGTCACACCGCATTGTTGCAGGAAGGACAGCTTTTGCAGAAGCATGGCATAGTAGGCCGCCGGTGCCGTGGCTGCAAACTGAAACAGCTCCACGGTCTCCTGTGCTACAAATAACCGCTTCCCGGACAACATAGCCTTTTGAGCCAACTGTGTAAAAGGTGTGTGGCAATCTCCGTCTGCCAGCTGACACAGGGACGGCACATCAAGCCCATAGACCAAAACGGCTTCATAGTCATCGATAGAACAATGATACTCCTGCAGCAGTGCGCATTCTGTATCGTAATACTCCAACAGGGCTTCGTGCTCCAGAGCCTCGTGGCACAGGGTACCATGCTCCGGCGTCAACACCAACAGTTTTGGTTTCCCACTGGGTGCGGTGGACGCTTGCTCCGTCATACGAGACATGACCCGCGCCACAATTTCATCGACCAGTTCGGTAAATTCCATACATTCCCTCCTTCCGATCCCATTGGGGGAGGATGTGGTTCTTTGGATTATTTGCAATTCATGGCGATACCTGTAGGCGTTACGAGGAATGGATCTGCCGGTTTGACGGTATGAATGCCCGTCTCCTTCTCAAAAATATCCTCAATGCCGGTGAGGCAGCAGGTACCGCCGCAGAGATACAGGGTATCGGTCTCCTGCTTGTCCACATATCGGTTGACGATGCCTGCCATTTTCTCCACCACAGCTTTCACCACCGGCAGAATTTCCCGATGACGGGCATAATCCTGCTTGATGGCTTCCGCTTCATCAAAGGAGATATGGTAATTGCCTGCCAGCACCAGCGTCACATGGGTGCCTCCAGTGGGCTCGTCCTCGATGCGGACTACCTTGCCGCCCTTGAGTATGGCAAGACCAGTGGTGCCGCCGCCAATGTCGACCACAACACCGTCTTCGATCTGATAGATGGAGTTGGCCGCCGTCGGTTCGTCCAGCACGTTGGTCACTTCCAACCCTGCGCCTTCGGCCACATATTGGTGGGTTTTGACACTGGATTCTGTACCGGCCGGCATGGCGATTGCACAGTTAACCAGCTCCCGGCCGCCCAGACGGGCTTCCAGTTTCTCCTTGAGACGGCGGACGATTTGCAGCGCACCGCTGTAATCCACCACCACACCGTCCTTGAGCACACTGGCCGCCTGCTTTTCACAGGCAATGGGGTTGTTTTCCTCGTCCAGAACCACCAGAACGATATACGCCGTACCCAGGTCCACGCCTACCTTGAGCTTGTCGCTCACAGGCTGGAAGGTGGTGGTCTCCGACTGCTTGACACGCTCCATATAGGCGTTGACCCGTTCCAAATCCATCATAGTATCGCCATCCTTTGTCACGGCGGGGCGCAGATGACGCCCCACTGTTATTTTATGATCCTGCCCAGGGTAAATCCGCTGACCAGCGCCGCATTCGCTTCATCAAAGTCAATGTGCATCCGGCAGCTGAACTTGCTGCTGACGCGGATGATGACATCGCGGAACGTCACGGGACGGTCACTGAGAACCTCCACACTGACGTGCTGCTTGTCCTCCACGCCCATGGCGCGGGCAGCCTCCGGCGTCAAATGCACATGGTTGTGGGCGATGATGGCGCCCTGCTCCACAGTGATCTGACCACAGGGGCCCTCAATGGTGATGGCGCCGGACCCGGCTACGTCGCCAGACTCCCGGACGGGAGCCTTTACACCCAGGTCCACACAGTCACTTTTGGACAGTTCTACCTGGGTATCGGGCCGAACAGGTCCCAATACGGCCACTCGGTCCTTGCGTCCCTTGGTGCCGAGGATGCTGACTCGTTCCTCAGAGAGGAACTGGCCCGGCTGCGACAGGGGCCGCTTGGGCGTCAGCGTGGCACCGGGGCCAAACAACGCCTCCAGATGGGCTTGGGACAGGTGCACATGTCTGGCGGAAACTTCCACCTCCACCAGACCGGCACGCGTCATAGCCTCCAGTACGCTTTGTACAATCTCTTCCATGGTCGGTCTCCTTATCCCTTGGTATACATACCGGCCAGGTACATGCACATCATGATATGCATGGCGCTGGACATGCGGTTCAGTTCCTCCACAATGGGAAGATTGGTGCACTTTTTGCCGTCGCGGAACGCCTGATTGGCTGCCACTTCCGTTTCACGGACCTGGGTACGCAGCTGGTTCAGCATGGCATAGGTCCTGCCCAGTTTATAGTCGGGCATGGTCATCTGCGGAATGTGGAAGAACCGCATGGGATCATGGGACCGCTCCCGCAGCTGGGCATGAGTCAGACCAATGAGTGTCTCATTGCGGAACGGTTCATGGAGCGCGTCACACCGCATCATCTCATGGAGTACCGTCAAAATATCCTGCAAATCGGCAATCAGCTTTTCATTCCCTGCCGTCTCTGCCAGAATGGATTGGGTCAGCACAATCTGTGCACCCAGGCTGTCCAACTTACCGCGGAAAAAGATGTGCGGGTGAGCTTTGGGTACCAGAACATTGCCGTACAGGTGTGTCATATGCTCGGGCTTTTCCATATAAAACGCGCCTGTTTCCTCATCCACATATTTAGCCACCGGCTGCACCGGCGCTTCGGCTGCGACAGCTTTTGGTTCCTCCGGAATCACAGGAGCCGGAGGCGGGTCCTTGCTGATCTTGATTTTGCGCTGCTGCAAGTACTCTCTAGCTGCCGGCGACAAAATCTTTCCCTCAGGAATATAAAAGGTTTCCGGCGTCTCAGCGCGCAACTGCTCCCGGAGCAGCGCTTCGGTGATCACCTTCAATTCACACACCCCCTGACGTTAGAGTAAAACCGTTGGGGCGAGTCCGCGGCGCTGCCAGGGCAGCCCCGCGGGATTCCCGCCGTCCATACATCAGCCCTGCAACGCCGGGAGAATGGCCTCCACTTCGTTGTGGGGGCGGGGAATCACATGGACAGAAACCATCTCGCCCACGCGCTCGGCTGCGGCTGCGCCTGCATCGGTAGCAGCCTTGACCGCGCCCACATCGCCGCGAACCATGACGGTGACGAGACCGCCGCCTACATGCTCCTTGCCAATCAGGGTGACGTTGGCCGCCTTGACCATTGCGTCGGCGGCTTCGATGGCTGCCACCAAACCCTTCGTTTCAATCATACCCAGTGCCTGCATTGCTGCCATAGTATATTCCTCCTAGCTGGAAATTAGTTCTTTGTGATTACTTGAGGCTGGGCAGAATCTGCTCCACTTCCTCATGGGGACGGGGAATCACATGGACGGAAATCAGTTCGCCCACGCGCTCAGCCGCCGCCGCACCGGCGTCGGTAGCTGCCTTGACCGCACCCACATCGCCGCGGACCATGACGGTGACGAGACCGCCGCCCACATGCTCCTTGCCAATCAGGGTGACGTTGGCCGCCTTGACCATTGCATCGGAAGCCTCAATGGCCGCTACCAAACCCTTTGTTTCAATCATACCCAATGCCTGCATTGCTGCCATGGTAAATTCCTCCTTAAAATATCAAGTTTCTCAGGGTGTCTGCTGTAATTTTGCAATAATCTGCGCCACAATGGCGTCCACCATCTCCGGCGTCACCGTCTCACCGGCATCGTCCGTTTTGCAGATGCCGTCGGAGCAATCGGGCATACCCTTACGAATATCCTCCAGCTCTTGAATGCCATAGGCAATGTACCGCTTGTCCAGCAGGTTCATGGGGCCGACATTCTCACTGGTGGCGCTGCCGCCGATGGCGCCGCAGCCCAGCGTCAGAGAGGGCATCAGGCCGGTGGTACCACCGATGCCGCCAAGGGCCGACGGGGTGTTGACCATAAAACGGGAAGCCGGGATACGGCGGGCAAAATAATCAATGACCGTTTCATCGTTGGAGTGCATGGAGAAGGTGTGGCCCTTGCCCTCATAATGCAGAATGGTGCAGCACTTCTCGCACACATCCTTGTAATCGGTTCCGGTGTAGAAAGCCAGAATGGGACCCAGTTTTTCATTGGAATAAGGATGTCCCCTGCCCACGCCGTCCTCATAGGCTACAAGTACGCGGGTACCCTGGGGCACCGTCAGGCCGGCCAGCTTGGCAATGGTATCCACACTGCGGCCCACAATCTCGGGATTCATGGTGCCGTTGGCCCGCAGAATGAACTTGCCCAGCTTGGCGCTCTCCTCGGCGCTGAGAAAATAAGCGCCCTGCTTCTCCATTTCCGTCTGCACCAGAGGACGCATGTCGATATCACAGATAACCGACTGCTCCGAGGCACAGATGGTGCCATTGTCAAAGGTCTTGGAATCCATAATCCGCTTGACAGCCAGAGGGATGTCGGCAGTCCGTTCAATGTAGGCGGGGCCGTTGCCGGGTCCTACACCAATGGCCGGCGTACCGGACGAATAGGCTGCCCGCACCATGGCACTGCCGCCGGTGGCAAGAATCAGCGCCGTGTCCGGGTGCTTCATCAGGTTGTCCGTGGCTTGCATGGTGGGAATGGAGATACAGCTGACCAGGTTTTCGTTTCCGCCTGCCTCAGCAATGGCCTGCCGGATAACCTTCACCGTCTCCTTGATGCAGCGCAAAGCACTGGGATGAGGAGAAAAGACAATGGCGTTACCGGCCTTAATGGCAATCTCCGACTTGAACAAAGCTGTGGATGTGGGATTGGTGGACGGAATCAGACCGGCGATGACGCCCACGGGCACGGCGATGATGCGGAGCTTCTTCTCCTCGTCCCGGCCGATCTCACCGATGGTCTTCATATCCTTGATGTACTCATACACGCCCCGGCTGGCAAAGACATTCTTGACGACCTTGTCTTCTACGATGCCGAAGCCCGTATCCTCATGGGCCATCTGAGCCAGGCGGCGGGCGTTGCGGACACCGGCGTCCGCAATGGAACGAACAATGCGGTCCACCTGCTCCTGGGACATCTGCGCCAGCTCCTGCTGGGCCTTTTTGGCCGCCCCGACCAATTCCCGTACTTCCTGCATGGAAAGTAAATCTTTATCGTATAACTGCATGGGTTTATTCCTCCTGTGCGCTCACCCGCCAAATGTGGGAGATCAGGTCCTCCTTACGCGCAAAGCGGATGTCGTGGTTGGACATGCCGATCTGGGGCAGCTTCCGGGCCACCGTGCGCAGGCGGGAGACCGTCATTTTTTGCAGGTCCTCCAGCGTCAGCTGTGTCGATGCCATCTCGGCGTCTCCCGCAGCATCTTCCTCCTCAATCTCCTCCGGTTCCGGCTCATCCGTCGGAGTCTGCTCCGGTTCGAGAGCCGGTACAGGCGGTTCCGGCTCATCCGTCGGAGTCTGCTCCGGTTCGAGAGCCGGTACAGGCGGTTCCGGCGGCTTGGGACCGCCTAACATTGGCTGGAGATCCTGGGCAGGACGGGCGATCACATGGACTGAGATCAGTTGTCCGACCCGTTCCGCCGCGGCTGCACCGGCATCCGTCGCCGCCTTGACAGCGCCGACATCGCCGGCCACCAGGACGGTCACCAGTCCACCGCCCACCTGGGTTTTGCTGAGGAGGGTCACATTGGCTGCCTTGAGCATGGCGTCGGCGGCTTCAATGGCGCCGACCAGGCCTTTGGTTTCAATCATTCCCAAAGCATTCATGGAAGTTCCTCCGTTTCGTTATGCGGGTTCTCTGTGGTTACGAAAGCGGACTTATTCCACTCTGGGATTCTCTGCCACATACTCGACGGCTGCGGCAAAGGCCTCGCAGGCGGACTTGCAGGCCGACTGGCTGCCGGTCAGCAATGCGCCGCCAAAGTTGGTCTCAGAAGGAGGTGCGTACAGTACGCACAGCTCCACGTCAGCCGCCTTCATGGCGGCATCGACGGCGTACATGGCTTCCAGAGGCGGGGCGATCAGATAAGCCAGTGCCTCGCCCTCCTTGATACCGGCGCCCTCGGACAGATAGGAGCCGGTACGGGAAATGCACTGGGCATAGTACACAATGGAGTCGTCCTCGTTGGCAGAAACAAAGTAAGCGCCGTTTTCCACCATGTCCACGGCGGCCTGGAGACCAGCCTTGACCTCGGCGGGATTGGGACCGGCCAGCATGCCGATGAACTCACCGGCCAGCTTGGTGTTAGCGTTGGCAGCACCACCATAGAAGCTCTTGGCGTAGACAACGGAAACATCAGCCTTCTTAGTGGCCTCGTCGATGGCGGTATAGCCCACGTCATCGCAGTCCGTGGTCAGCAGGGCCAAAGACTTGTGCTCCGGGCTCAGGCCCAGCTTCTTGGCCAGCTCCGGGGAAACATTGGGGATGATCTTGGAAGACAGGACGCTGGCTCTAACGGGATCTCTTTTCATCGTTTATTCCTCCCTGTTACAGTTTCAAATCGGTACCGCTGGCCTTCTTCTCCAGCATGATCTTAATGATCTCCGCAATGTGGGCGCCGGCCTCGGAGGGAATGGTGCCGTTGCGGTGAATGTTGGAGAGAACCGTGCGGCGGGCCTCAGGCATACCCACAGTAGCCCGGTAGGCGATGTAGGCGGACATAGATTCGGCGGTGATCAGGCCGGGACGCTCACCGATAAGGGTGCAGGTCACTTCGGCATCCAGCAGCTCGGAAATTTCGTCCATAACGCCTACGCGGCCATACTTGACGAAGAACGGCGTACCCACGTCGATCTTGTAGCTCTGCAGGCCCTGAAGCAGTGCCGGCAGCAGATCGGGGATATTGGCAGCCACGGCGGCGGAGGAGAGGCCGTCTGCCACGTAAATCTGAACCGTGGGAGACTTTTTGCAGCGCTCTTTCAGCGTCTGTACCGCTTCAGGGCTCAGCTTTCTGCCCAGGTCGGGACGGGTCAGATACACATCCTTGCTGTCGCACTGGGTCTGGACAATAAACAGGCCCATTTCCTTCTCCACAAAGTCGTGATCCACGTCGTTAAAGACGGCATCCTGAGCAGCAGAGTGAGCGGCGCGGAATTGCAGCTGGGGCAAGGTCTTATACCGAGCACCGGCCTTGCCGATGCCGAGACGGCAGGGGGCATGGGCCTTCAACTCAGCATACTCCTCGCCGTGCTCCGGATTCTTGACCAGATACTGGGTCCGGATATCCACTTCGGTAACATCGGGAATGCAGCCCTCTTCGATCTGGCTGCATGATGCGCCCGACGTGCAGGCCTCCTGTACGGCTGCGGTCGCGGCCTTGGCCGTATCGCCGGTAATGTGCATTTCGGACAAAACCTGCTCAATAATGGCTTTCAAATCTTTCTGATCCATTCGATCTAGCACCTCCCGATTACTTCGTCATAAAGACGGATGCGTCACCCGCTTTGGGTGTCAGCTTGCCATTTTCGGAGAAGCCCATCTTCTCCAGCCACATGTCGAATTCCTTAATGGGGCGCAGGCCAAATACTTCACGCAGGGCAGCTGCCTCATGGAAGCCGGTGCACTGGTACATCAGCATGCAGTCGTCGCCCTCGGGGACACCCATGATGTAGTTACAGCCGGCAGCCACCAGCAGCGTGGCCAGGTTCTCAATGTCGTTCTGATCGGCCTTCATGTGGTTGGTGTAGCAGGCGTCACAGCCCATGGGAACGCCGGTGAGCTTGCCCATGAAGTGGTCTTCCAGACCGGCGCGGATCACCTGCTTGGAATCATACAGGTACTCGGGACCGATGAAGCCAACGACGGTGTTGACCAGGAAGGGCTGGAACTTTTTGGCGAAGCCATAGCAGCGGGCTTCCATGGTGACCTGGTCCCAGCCATTGTGGGCCTCAGAAGACAGCTCGGAGCCCTGGCCGGTCTCAAAGTACATAACGTTGGGACCGGTGGAGGTGCCCTTGCGAAGCATCATGTCACGGCCCTCTTCCAGCATCTTTCCGTTGAGACCGAATGCCTCGTTGCCCTTCTGGGAACCAGCGATGGACTGGAACATCAGGTCGATGGGGGCGTTGAACTTGTCGGCAGCCTCGGTCTGCGTGGTGACGTGGGCCAGAACGCAGATCTGGGTGGGAACTTCCCATTTGTTCTTGAACTCGTCGAAGCTCTTAAGAATACGGGCAACACTCTCCACGGAGTCGTCCACCGGGTTCAGACCGATGACGGCATCGCCGCAGCCCAGGGACAGGCCTTCCATAACGGACGCCATGATGCCCTTGGGATCGTCGGTGGTATGGTTGGGCTGCAAGCGGGACGAGAAAGTACCGGGCAGGCCGATAGTGGTGTTGCAATGGGCGGACACGCGCATCTTTTTGGCGGCATAGATCAGGTCCAGGTTGCTCATAAGCTTACAAACGGCGGCGACAATCTCCGACGTAATGCCACGGGAGGCCCGACGGATCATGGTGCCGGTGGTGTTCTCATCCAGCAGCCACTCGCGGAACTCTGCCACGGTCATATGCTTGAACTCGGAGAAAATCGTCTCATTGACGCCGTCCTGAATGATGCGGGTAACTTCATCCTCCTCATAGGGAACGGCCGGGTTGTTGCGGATGTCATTGAGCGAGATCTGGGAGAGGACGACCTTGGCCGCCACGCGCTCCTGAGCGTCCTCCGCAGCGATGCCGGCCAGCTTGTCGCCGGATTTTTCCTCATTGGCTTTCGCCATGACTTCGCGCAGGGACTTGAATTCGTAAGTGTGTCCAAAAAGCTTTGTTTTCAGTATCACGTTCACTCACCTCACGTTAGTAATGATTGGTAATCCCGCAATGCGGGCTTGCCTTACGAGTTGAAAATCAGCGTTTTGATTACCACCGGCACCACATGGCCCCCGGCAATGGGAGCGCCGATGTCGATGTAATCACCGCTGCGGGTCCGAATGCCATCGATACAGATGACGTCCTTTTTATGCTCCAGTTTTACCTTCATCGCATTTCCCAGAACTTTGCCGATGTCATTCTCCACCACCACGATCAGAGGATGGCTGGATTCCACCGCTTCCCGTCCACCGTCCAAAATGGCGTCGGCCAGCTGCTGCACTGCCTGGAAGCTGGTGCGTCCAGCGCCGGAAATGGCAATGGCCACCTGTTCGGTGACACCCTCCGGCCGGTACATTGCCATTTGGGTACGGATGGATGCAGCCAAGGTATCCAGCTGCGTCTCGTCGTCCTCTGCTACGCGCAGAATGGGGATGTTTTTGATGGGCAGACGATCTTTTTCATAGGTGATGGTACTGCCGCTGACCTCTGTGGTATGGGTACCGGCACCTACCACCGTGGCACGAATGGTTTCCACAGACCGGAACAGTTCCACCGTTTGGAACGCCGCATGGTTCCGGATAGCCCGTCCCAGCAGAACACCGATATCGCCGTACCGGAACACATCGCCCGGTTCCGGGTCATAAACGCAATCGGCTACGCCGCCGGAAAAGGTGACGCCTCGAACAGCCGGTTCTGTGGGAATTGGGCTGCCGTTGTTGGTATACAGGCCCGCGTGGTCTTCGTCTTTGGGCAGAAGCCCCAGCGCCTGGGCCAGATGACCGGCCATAATGGTACAGAGATCATATAGTTTTTGTTCCTGGGCCGGATCACCCACTTCCAGGGCCAGTCCATGTTTCTGCGCCAGCGCATGAATCTTGGGGAAAATCCAGGTGATCTTTCCCTGCTCCACTTTAATCAGGCGGCCACCGATATCAAGACAGCTGACGCCTCGCAGGATGCCCTTTTCGTACAGAGCAATATTGGAGGTACCGCCGCCAATATCAATATTGGCTACCGTGGTGCGATGCTCCTCCGAGATCACATCAGCACCGGCGCCTCTGGCCGACAGAACGCTTTCCAGGTCCGGGCCAGCTGTGGCTACCACGAAGTCTCCGGCCATATCAGACAATGCCTCCAGAACCTGATTGGCATTCTGTTTGCGGGCCGTATCACCGGTGATTATAACTGCGCCGGTCTGCAAATCTTCGGGGCGGATGCCTGCCGCGGCATATTCACCGCGAACAATCTCCTTAACTTTTTCCGTGTCAATCTCCGTAGCGGAGCGCAGGGGGGTAAAGTAGATTTTACTGCGATAGATCACCTCTTTTTCCACAATGGAGACGCGGGGCACGGCGTAATTTCCGGCCAGGTTTTCCACAACCAGACGGCTAAATACCAACTGAGTGGTGGATGTGCCGATATCAATACCGACACTGCGGACAATTTCCTGCATCATAACATCTGACCTTTCCAGAAAAAACAAATGCAGTCCAAGGCGCAAAGAACCCCTTTGCACCCGGACTGCATCGTTCGGATGATGTTGCCCGTCCGGCCCTACGTCGCGCCGGACAAATCTGAAATTTTATTCTTTTTAAAATCGAAGGTTACACAGGTACCGGCACTGTCCGACTGGATGGACAGGTGGCCATGGAGCTTGTCCCGTACCAGGGTTTCCACAATGTTGAGCCCCAAATGCTTGGCGCTGTCCTGGCTGACTTGAAAGCCGCAGCCGTTATCGATGACCTGGATTTGGGAATACAGTTCTCCGTAAGTAACAATAATGCGAATCGTACCGCCTTTGCGGCCTGTGAAGGCGTATTTCAAAGAGTTTTGCAGCAATTCATTGATTACCAGTGCTACAGAGGTGGCAATATCGGAGTCCACCCGAAAATCATCGCCCTCCACGGTCAGCTCCAGCGCCAAATGCTGGGGCGCAAAAAAACGAACAGCATTGTTTTTGATATGGACAATAACCTCACCCAGCATGATCTCATCGACACCGCTGCAAGCCAGCAGCTCATGGGTGGCGGCAATGGCCAGAATGCGGTTCATACTTTCATACAGCACCTGCCGCGTGGACTCCTGGTCAGTGCGACGCGTCTGGAGCCGCAACAGGCTGGCAATCGTCTGTAAATTGTTTTTCACCCGGTGGTGCATTTCCTTGATGGCCACCGATTTGAGAATCAACTGCTGCTCCTGCTCGTGCTTGAATGTGGTATCCGTCATCAGAATCGCAAAGGCAATGCCGTTTTCATGAATGGGAATTCGTTTGAATACGAGATAGACGGCCCCAATTTTCAGTTCTACCGCTGTAAAGCTCAATTCCTCATCCCGGGTGGTCACTTGATCGATCAGGCGAAAATTCTCGTATCGTTTGCCGAGAATATCCTCCACATACCCCAGCTTTCGGTATAAATTCCGAGCCAAGGTATTGCGGAACGTAATCACACCGTTGTTGCTGACAATCAGCAACGCTTCGTCGATACACTCCGGCAGCCAGCTGTGTTCATCCACCACCCGTGCGATAAAATCCGTCATATGCTGCATGCTCTGTTCCGACAGGTGAAGAATGGGACTTACCATCTGGCAGTCGTCCCGCTTTTCCCGAATCAGCACACCGATGACGCGCCCATAGTTGCGGATGGGCTCCACAGTCTGAATCACGTTGGAACGTTCCTGCGTGACCGCCTTCATCTGCCGGGTTGCAACCCCCAACCGGAACGTGCGGGCAACAGCAGGCTCATGTTCCGCAGTAGCCATCATGCCCACCACGCTGCTGCGGTAGGCGGACGCTCCGTTCTTCGGCTTGGCCTCTGCCACCACAATGGCATCGCCGTCCCGGGTGGGACAATCAAGAAAAATGTCCGCTTCCTCCATATCAGCTATGGTTTGCAGCGCAGTGGCATACCGTTCCAAAATTTCCATATCCGCTTCGGTTAGGTCGGTATGTCGCCGGCAAAGGGCCTTGATCTGCTCCATGGCTTATGACTCCACACTTTGAAGAATAATCTCTGACACCCGCAGCATAGACAGATTTTTGGTTTGGCTCAACTTGCGGATAAAGTCGTAAGCCTCCTGCTCTGTCATGCCGTCCCGTGCCATGATCTTGCCCTTGGCCTTTTCAATCATAGTCCGGCTTTCCAGACGCTTTTCGACTTTTGCAATGTCGTTCTGAAGCGCACGGATCTCCCGGCTGCGGGCCACGGCCAGCTCAATGCTGGGAATAATGGATTTTTCATCAACGGGTTTGACCAGGTATCCGCTTACGCCGATCTCCTTTGCCGAATCAATAAATTCCCGCTCACTATAAGCCGTCAGCAACACAATTGTGGCGCCGCAGCGCTCCTCATTCATAATACGCGCTGCGGACAGCCCATCCAGCAACGGCATTTTAATATCCATCAGCACCAAATCCGGCTTCAGACTTTTACAGGCCTCAATGGCATCGAAGCCATCTCCGGCTTCCCCTACCACCTGATACCCTTTGTCCTCCAGCAGCTCTCTCAGATCCATTCTGGTAATGGGCTCGTCGTCTGCGATGACAACGCGCAAGGTGCTTTCCGCCATGGTTGTCTCTCCTCCAGCCCATGACGGCTGCCGGTCAGTCGTAGTCCAGATAGCGCAGCAGCGGCGCAAACCCGCTGCCCTCGGTACTGCTGGTGACAAACAACTGTCGGGCGCCAGCCATGGTAAGATAGTTTTTTGCGTATTCGATCTGTGCATCCGTCGCCAGATCGCATTTGGTGACAATACCGATGGCCGGTTTGGCAAACATACTGGTATAGGACGGTGGAAACATGGTTCCGTTTTCCGTGGCGTCCTGCACCAAAACAATCAAATCTGCATCGGCGGAAGTCACCATCAGTGCGCCGCGGAGATTGGTCCGTTCCAGGTACTCCCCCGGCGTATCGATCATCGTATCATTAATGATTTGGATGGTCTGTGTTTTGTGATAGCGTATGGCCTCATGGTTCAAATACTGGCACAGCGTCGTTTTACCACAGCCGGACCGGCCAATGAGGATAATCCGTTTTTTACGTGCTTCCATGAGCCTGCCTCACGACCGGGTAACCGTGGTGGGCGTGAAGCCCATCTTGTCACACAGTACAGACATTACTTCATGGAGAGCGGCCTCCACCGCCGCCACATCACCGGTGATGACCAGTGAACCGTTGAAACGGTCCACAAAGCCAATGGAGACATCAGCCGCCTTGGTGGCTACGTCGGCGGCAATCATAGCGCCCTCACTGGGCGTAATGGTGAAAATGCCGATGGCACCCCGGGCATCGATCAGGCCCAATTTTGTATAGAGCTGTTCCACAGGGCTGGCAATCACATGGGCCAGTGTTACCTGCTTGCCCGGTACAAATTCCTGGATAATCCGCTGTTTTTCATCAAATTCGTTCATGGGTCACCTGCTCTCTCAGAGGGAACGATACCGTCCCGCCTTGTAGTAGGCCTGCCGGTACAGGGCCCGGACCTCGTCTGCCGTGCAGGGTACCGGCGTGGTGCCCATGCAGCGGTCGGCCAGAGCGGCCTCCGTCATATTGTCCAGCATAGCCTCAAAATCACTCTCGGAGAGACCAGCCTCCCGGATGCTCATGGGCATCTTCATCCGCGACTCCATGCGGCGCACCATATGAATCAGATTCAGGGCGCTCTGGCGGATGCTGCTGGTCCCCAGGCCAAGCTGCGCGGCCAATGCGGCATATCGTTCTGCCGTGGGGGTGAGCGTGCTCTCACAGCCAGCATTATAGCTCATGACGTAGGGTAGCAGGATGGCGTTGGCCCGACCGTGGGGAATGTGGGCCTGAGCGCCCATAGCGTGGGCCATGCTGTGGCACAAACCCAGACCCGCATTAGAAAACGCTGCGCCGGCCAGACAGGAGGCGTTGTGCATAGCCTGCCGTGCCGTCAGATCATCGGGGTTGGCATGGGCCGTCAGCAAATACTGATGCACCAAACGGACAGCCTTTTCCGCCAGGGCATCGGTGAAGTCGTTGGCCTCGGTGCAGACATAGGCTTCAATGGCGTGCGTCAGCACGTCCATGCCGGTATCCGCTGTGACGCCGGGCGGTACGCTGCGGGTCAGTTCTGCGTCCAATACAGCGTAATCCGGCAGCAAGCTCTCGTCGATCAAGGGGTATTTTACCCCTTTGGACCGGTCAGTAATCACGGAAAATTTACTGACCTCACTGCCGGTGCCGCTGGTGGTAGGAATGGCCACAAAGGGACAATCCTCCATCTTGAACTGCTTGGCCGCAAAAAAGACAATGGCTTTGGCTGCGTCAATGGGTGAGCCGCCGCCCAGGGCCACTACAACGTCGGGCTGGAACTCCACAATCTGTCCCACGCCGGCGGTGACCGTGTCGATATCCGGGTCCGGTGTCACATCGGAGAAAATCCGGTGTTGGGCATCGGGCGCCAGACGGTCAGTCAAGTAGCTGACCCGGCCGCTTTCGTGCATAAATTTGTCGGTGACGATAAATACGCGCTTCCGCTCCTTGAGCATGGCGCCAAACGCATCGCCGCCGATCAAAATCTCGGTACGCAGTTGAAATCGTTTCAAAAAACATGCCTCCTTCTAAGAACCCCTGCAAAAGAAGGCCAAAAACGCGCAAGGCGCCCTGACTCTCTCTGCAATTCCAGGAGTCAAGACGCTAACATCGCACCTATCGTCATTATGTGTTCCATTCGCGGTGTGCTGCTGCGGCGCAACACACCCGCTACTTTCCTTGATATTACGGTATTTCTTGTATTTTGTCAAGGGAAAGAGGAAATTTACCATGCTCAACACCACTGACTTTTTTCTTCGTTCTTTCTTACGGTTGTATGATCGACTCCATTCAGAGCAATCGGGAGCATGCCGGTCCTGATGCAGCATGCTCCCATTTTTATCTTAAATTACAATGCACAACAGGCCATTTCCCCCTTCATTGATGATTTTTTGCAGGGCATCTTTGAATTTGTATCGGGAGTCGGATGGCAGTTTTTGCAGCTTGGCCCCCAGGCCGTCGTTAATGAGATCGTACAAAGATTTTCCGAAAATATTGCTCTGCCACAGTTTCTCCGTGTTGCCTTCGCACTCCCCCATCAAGTACTGCACCAGCTCCTGGGACTGCTTTTCATCGCCGACGATGGGACTGATTTCCGTCTTCAGATCCGCCCGCATCATATGAATGGACGGGGCGCTGGCCCGAAGCTTGACACCGTAGCTGGAGCCCCGGCGCACAATTTCCGGCGTCTCCATGTGCAGGTCCTCGGCACCGGGCATCACAACGCCGTAGCCCGTGGCCCATACCTCCTCCAGGGCGTCGGCCACCTTGTCATACTTCTGCTTGACTTGAGCCAACTGTTCCAGCAGCGTCAGCAGATCACCATCACAGGTAATGGAGAAACCGCTCTTCTCCCCCAAAATTTGATAAAAAAGCGTCTGGGGCAGCAGCAGCATACAGCTGACGATACCTGTGGACAAGTCCATGGAGCGAATTTGATACTGCTCCACATGGTCCAGCGCGCAAATGCCCTCGATGGCTGGTTCCGCCTGCCGCATGGTGGCCATTCGGGCTGCACACTCCCGCATAGCCTCATAAAGGCTGGCTTTCAATGGGTGTTCACACTCCAGCGCGTCCATCCAACTGGGCAGATAGAAGCGCAGCTCCGTCACTGGGAACTGGTAGAGCAGCTTCGAAAGCAGCTGAACAATCTGCGCTTCCTGCATCGTCAGGCAGTTGACGGCGGTAACGCTGACGCCATACCGTTCCGTGATGTCTGCACACAGCTGGCGGGCTGTCTCCCCTTCCGGATGCTGAGAGTTGACTACCACCAAAAACGGCTTGCCGGTTGCCTGCATGTCCCGGATAGCCCGATCCTCCGCTTCGGCATAGTCCTCCCGCGGAATATCCGTAATCGTGCCGTCAGTGGTCATCACAATGCCAATGGTGCCGTGGTCCTCCATAACTTTTCGGGTACCCAGCTCCGCCGCTTCCGTCATGGGAATCTCATGATCGCACCAGGGCGTCGTCACCATACGGGGCTGGCCGTTCTCATCGGCCCCCATGGCGCCCACGACCATATAGCCTACGGTATCAATGAGTCGTACGGACAGCTTGGTTTTGCCGTCGGGGCTGATCTCCACCGCTTCTTCTGGCACAAATTTCGGCTCCGAGGTCATAATGGTTTTGCCGGAGCCGCTCTGGGGCAGCTCATCTTTCGCCCGTTCCCGCCGGTAGACATTTTCAATATTGGGGATAACCAGCTCCTCCATGACCCGTTTGATAAAGGTGGATTTTCCCGTGCGAACCGGGCCCACCACGGAGATGTAGACGTTTCCATCGGTGCGGCAACCGATCTGCTCATAGATACTTTTCTGTTCCATGCAGAGTCCCTCCTAGGTCGGCAGAGGTCGCCTCTGCCTTGTTCTATCCCCATGGATATGCTGACAAGCCCGGACCTATGCGGACTTTTTCCTTTGATAGGATTCCTCGCCAATTTACAAGAATTTCGGCATGACCGTCATGGCCGTCAGTCTCTTGCTGTCCCTTTAACCACATAAAAAACCGTGGAATCGTCCGTTGATTCCACGGTTTTTTCGCTTTTTCAGAAGCACTTCAGCTGCTCTTTTGGCAACAGACGGTACTGGTCTCTCTCCGGCACAGCCAGAACCGTGGCACAGAAATTCTGATAGACCGCTTTGATCGGCTGGCCGTTTATGCAGATCACCGCATCCGGCGGAAGTTCTCCCAGGCCGTAGGCACAGACCCGATCGAAGCCCGTAGAACGCAGCAAGTCTCGCACCGTCAGTCTGTCCTGTTCCAGCTGCCGTTTTCCCTTGACGCGTCCATCCTGCCCCGCCAGCCGCAAACCCACAGCGGCCAATGCACCGACAACGCCCTGCCCTGTTCCGCCGTGCTCACTGAGATGCACGCCGCACTGCCGAGCCAGGAAATAGGCGTCTTCCTTGGCAAGCACCTCCCGCTTGGCCCGGTATCCCCACAACACCAGCAATTCTGGCTGCATCATGGTCCCCCAATCCGCCACGCAAAGTCCCGGGTCCGCACCGGGGGCGCTGTGCTGTTCCAGATACGCCGCAGCCCGGCCGATCAGGTCTTCCGTCGACAACCCGCCGTCTATTTGAGCGCACATGGCGCTATTATGGGACGTATACGATACATCCGCATGGACAAACAGCTGGTGACGGGAAATGAAACTGCACCGGGCGGACAATGTCTGCAAAAAGCCGTCCAGCAGGTGACCCGTTCCGGGCATGTTCAATTCGTCTGTATCATCAAAGGAGATCAGATATCGGTTCATTGGTCCACTCCTTCCCGTGGGGCCCGCATGCCCTCACCGCTCAAAATGGTATCGATATCGCTTTCACTGAGAGATATCCGGAAAAATGTCTTATAAAACTCCCGAATTTCCCCCCGTAAATCCACATCCGCAAAGCGGTCAGGATACAGTGTCGCCGCAAGGTACAAGGTCGCCAGCGGCGATTCCAGTGAGCCGGGATGGGCCCAGCGTGAAATGCCCACCGGCAGCTGCAATACCTGTCCCTCCCGGACCGCCCGGAGTCCGGAGAATTTGTCATCGGTGCGGAAATACTCCGCTGCCGCCGGTTCATTGGCCAGAATGATATCCGGGTCCCAAACGTAGATTTGTTCCACGGTCACATAGCCCTTATCGCCATCCAGCTGCAAGTCCTCCGCGTCGGTTACCACGTTGCAGCAGCCCGCCGCCTCCAGCACTTCATAGGAGAGGGTGCCGGGAATATCCGCCCGAACCACCTCATTGACGGAGTGATACACCGTTTTTCGTTCCGAATCCGGCAGATCTTCCAAACGCTGCCACACCATGTCTAAGGTATCCTCGTAGTACTGGAGATACGCCGCCGCCTGTTCTTCCCGGCCCAGCGCCTCCCCCATGACAGCGATGCTCTCCATCTGATCCTCCATGGTCACGTATTCCACCACAGCGTAGGGAATACCCAGGCCATCCAACTTTTCCATCTCACCAGCGTCCTGCAAATTGGACGCCCGCAGAAAAATCATATCCGGCGCCGCTGCTGCCAACTCTTCAATATTGATGGCGCCGCTGCTGTAGGGACTGGGCATCTCATCAATGTCCGGAACTTTCTGCTGCATCAGCGTATCCCGCTTGAGCCCATCTACCACTGCGACAATCTGATCTTCACAACCCAACAGCACCGCCACATGGCCTGTATAAGCATACAGACAGGCAATCCGTTCCGTGGAGTCCGGTATGGGCACCTCCCGCCCGGCACAATCTGTAATGGTCTTACTGGTGACCGATTCCGCAGCTGGTGCAGCCGGTGTACCACAGGCTGTAAAGAGGAGCACCAACAGCAGCATTGCCGCTGTCATGCGCAACCATCGTGTCATGTTTCTTCTCCTTCCCTCCAGGTGGCCAGAAAATGGCGTCCACCGGCATCCGGTACCGTCACCACACGGCTTTCCATACCGTACAGTTGTCTCATACAGTCGGACCGCAGCAAAGCCAACGGCGTATCACCGGGGCTAAGCTGCCCTTGCTCCATCAGCGCCATACGAACCGTCGCGCCGCTGTCCTCCAGGTGCAATGCATGGTTGCAGTCATGGGTGGACAGGAGGATGGTCTTCCCCTGCTCTTTTGCAATTCTCCGCAGTACGGCCAGCAGATCATGGGTCCGTCTCAAGTCCAGATGGGCCGCCGGTTCATCCAGGACTAAAGTCTCGCTATCCTGGCAGAGCGCCCGGGCCAGCAGAACCATTTGCAATTCACCGCCGCTGAGCGAGGTGTACTCCGTTTCAGCCAGGTGTGCCAGATGCAGCTGCTCCAATACTGCCATGGCCCGCCGCGTCTGCCCCTTCTGACCGGCAAACAGCCCGCCTTTGCGGATTTGGCCCATGGCTACCACGTCCACCGTGCGGAATGGAAACGCCCTGGTATGGCTTTGCGGGACATACGCCAGCTGGTCGGCCAGCGCCGGCGAACTGTATTCCCCCAGCAGCGTTCCACCAATGCGGATCTCCCCTGCCTGTGGCTGTAAATGGCCCAAAATACAACGCAGCAGCGTACTTTTGCCGCAGCCATTGGGCCCTACCAGACAGAAAATTTCCCCTCGCTCCACCTGGAAGCTGATTTGAGAAAACACGGGGTGATGTCCATATGAGAAAGACAGCCCCTGCACTTCTACAGCCTTCATTGCCAACCGCCTCCCTTGTACCGCCGCAGCAGATAGATGAAAAACGGCCCGCCGATGAGTGCGGTCATAATCCCCAATGGAATTTCCGCGCCGGTCAATGTCCGGCAAAGGGTGTCTACCAACACCAGGAACGCAGCGCCCAGCAGCATACTAAACGGCAGCAGGCGGCGGTTATCGCTTTTGATGAGGAATCGTGCCATATGGGGAATGATCAGACCAATCCAGCCGATGGTCCCGGCAATGCTGACGGCACCGGCTGTAGCCAGCGTGGCGCCGGCCACCACCACCGCCCGGGCCCGGTGGACCGGAATGCCCAGGCTGGCCGCTTCTCCTTCTCCCATGGACAAAACGTTAATCCAGGACGCTGAACCCAGCAACAGAAGCATCCCCGCCGCCATGGCTGCCACAGCTACCGGCAGCACCGCAGATTCCACAGAAGCAAGGGACCCCATGTTCCAGAATACAATAGACGCCAGCTGATTATAGGGGTCTGCAATATACTTGAGCAGAGACAGCAGCGCCGAAAAAATCGAGGAAACAATGGTACCGCCCAGCACCAGCATCAGCACGGTGACCTGACCGCACAGCCGCGCCACACAAAAGCTGAGCCACACGGCACAAAGGCCGAAGACAAAGGCGAATGGCGGCGCCATGACCGTGCCGGAAAACAACAGAATGGACAACGCCGCACCAAAGCCCGCGCCGGAGGACACGCCCAAAATGCCCTGACTCACCAGCGGATTGCGGAACAATCCCTGAAACGCGCAGCCGCTGGCTGCCAGGGACGCGCCCACCAGAAGGCCCGCCAGTGTCCGGGGCAGCCGATTACCTACAACAATGGCCACGGCTTCCGGGCTCATGCCCATGGAATGCCCGGTCAGTCCTTGTATGATGGACAGGACAATCTCCACCGGCGTCACGGGATATCGCCCGACACCGATGGAGATCAGCGCCGCGCCCAGCAAAATGGCGGTAGCTGCCAGCCATTTCAGCCCATTGCGCGGTTTCATTTATTTCTTCTTCCCAAGCACATACGCGGCGCCAGCCACGATTACCACGACAGCCACAACGCCGACAATCATGGTCGTATTGCTCTCCTGCTCCTGCGTTGCTGTCTCTTCCGTGGCAACCGGTGTCGTTGTCTCGGATTCTGTCGTAGCAGCGTCTTCGGCCGTTTCAGGCTCCGCAGTATCCGCGGTGTCCTCCGGAGACGGGTCTGTGGCGGCATCCATGGTATCCTCCGGGACTGCTGTGTCGTCCACAGTCCCGGTCACGGAGAACGTCATGGTGTAGTCCTGCTCCATCACATCGCCGCTCTTGGATGTGATACCGGCCTGGGCGGTCAGCGTGTACGCGCCCTCAGCCCAAGTATCAGCCGGGGCAATGACTACATCGTTTTTCTTGTCCGGCTCGATTTGATCATCGGCCATGGTGACGGTGATCTCCACCGCCGCACCGCTGTCGTCGGTGACCACAAACAGAGGCAGGTTGTTCTCCTTGACGCTGCTGTTTACCACATTCTTAGAAAACACCAGAGTGATAGTATCCTCAGGGGTCAATACCGCTCCGTCCTCTACGCTGGCCGATTCCACGGTCAGAGCTTCCTCTTTCCCGCCGCCGGTGCCGTCTCCGCTGCCACCGCCGCCATTGCCGCCGCCGTTTCCACCGGCTGCCTGGGCCGTGATGGACAACATCATCAAAACGGCCAACACCATCCAAGTAACTCTCTTTTTCATCGATGTATCTCCTTTGATTCCAAACTGGACCCATCCTCGTCCCTTCCCGGACCATATTAAGTCGTCCGCGATTGCAACGGGCTCGTCCACCTGGCTGCACAAACAAGGGTTGGTTCTGCTGGGATTCTACCATATTACTGTAATAAAATCAACCTTCATCCAGCTGCTCCAGCAGGAGCCAACCAGCCGGATACTGCTCCCGTAATTCTGCTTCGCTGTATTGCTCTGCCAGCTGCAACGTGTTGTCCCGGAACTGATTAAACCAGCCCTGCCCCGTTTCATAGAGCACGTCGGTACGGTACATTCCCCAGTCTACCAAAATATCCTGGCAGGCTTCCGCCAGAATATGGCCCTCCAAGCCGGTTTCCCCGCCCAGCAGGAACCGACCAAAGGCATACCGCAGAGTATCTGTCCCGATGTTTACCAATTCCTCATACTCTGCCGGGTGGGCCATCAGATAGGCGCCCACAGAGGACATTTCTGCCGGAGACGCGGCAATCGCTTGCACAAGTTCCGCCGCCCGCCGCTGCCGGGCCAGAGACAGCACAGCTTCCCATGCATCTGCGCCGCCGTCGGTACGGGTAAACACCATATGTTCCGGCAGGTTGGCAAGCCACACCGCCGCACTTTCCGGCAAGTCCATACGCGGTGTAACCCAATCACAAGTCAGTGTTTCTCCCTCAACGGTAAATTCAAATGTACCGCCGGCATTGTCCAGCAGGGTCAGCCGGTCCTCCGCCAGAGCATAGGTTCCTTGCCCCAGGGTGCTGCTCAGGAGGGAATAGCAAAAAATATATGTGCCGTCGTCGTAAAATGTCACATATGGCTCCATGGCATTTTCTCTGGTGTAGGTACAAAGTCTGGATTCCTGCCAGAAGGATTGATTGGCTTTGATAAAGGACTGGACGTTCTCTTCCCGAATATCCATGATATCTTCCCCGCTGTCTCCGGCATGAAGGTTGATGTACCATGGCGGTTCGTCAAGGGATGGCCCACCAATCATCAGGTAGAAGATTCCATCAATCGCATACTGCCGGATATACATGCCAGAGCCGACCTCTGTATATGCGAAGTCTTCAAAATCCGTCCAGCTCAAGGCATTTCCCTTTTCCGACAGGGCAATTACATTCTCCAGCGTCAAAGCCTGCTTGGTATCCGGTGCTTCCGATGGTGTACTCTCGATAAAGCTGTTTTCGTAGATATCCAAAAACTGGGATACAAACGCTGCCCGCTCCCGCTCTGTCTCTGTCCCGCCGGTGAACTGCCAGCCGTAGGTTTTATACAGTTCATATTCCTGTTCCGTTACCGGCGGCAAATCAAATGCCTGCCGCAGTTGTTCCAGCGTGTCGGCGTACCGGTCAGTAAACGTTGCAAAGGCTTTCTCCGGATTTTTGAAGACAGCCTGACCGTTTTCAGCCGCACCAATGGAAAAATCCGGACTGATGGACTCATATCGAGCTGTATCCACTGTTCCTGTATATTCCTGGACCCATGGATATTTTACATTGATCGTCACCGGGTCCGTCAGGAAACACACAGCTGCAATGAGACATGCCGCAACGGCGGCCACAATGATCCAGAACGCCGGTTTTCGGTAGTTGAGCACGTTTTTCACCCGCTCCATGACCCCTACTTCCCCAAAGGCCAGCGGGCAGGCGGCCATGGCGGAACGGCGTACACTGCACTGGAGCAGCGCCTGGGAGTAATCGGCCCGACGCTCCCGGTCCATATCTCGGATAACTTTCTCATCACAGGCCAATTCAATATCCCGGCACAAAAGCACATAAGCCACCCACAGCAGCGGATGAAACCAATATACTGTCAGCAGCAGGAAGCCAAGGGGCTTCCACCAGTGGTCCCTGCGGTGAATATGAGCCTGCTCATGAGCGATGACATGGGCCATGGTAGCGTCGTCCAGATTCACAGGCAAGTAAATTCTCGGGTGTATCAGACCCAGGACAAACGGGAAGCCGGTCCATTCGCTGCGGTAAAGATTCTCTTCCACCCGGATTGCCGTACTCATACGCTTTCGCAGATGGACATAGCTGCAAACTGTATAGAGCACCAAAACCCCAACACCTACCGCCCAAATAACCGCTGCAATGGCAATCCCAATCTGGAACGGATTGGCGCTGTACTCTGGCGTCGCCGCCGCGCTTTGTTCCAAAATGGGATTCACAGTGGAATTGAGCGCAGAAATACCGCTGTGAATAGTGGGGACCGGAACCAGCAGCATTTCCGGCGCGATGGTCTGGGCGCTGGGAATCAGGCTCCAAGCGCTTTCCAGAGGAACCGGGCACAGCAGCCGCACGGCTACCAGTCCCCACAAAGGGAGGCGGGTCCATTTGGGCGCTTTTTTCAAGAGCAGCCGCAGCAGCAAAACCGCCAGCACCAGCCATCCGGCGGCAACGGCACGGTTGAACAGGCATAAAAACAGGTCAGTCATGGCCCTCCCCCTTTCGGTATTGGTCGATCATGGCCTGAACAGCGTCGATTTCCGCCGCCGTCATCTTTCGGTGCTTTGTAAAGGCCGCCACAAAGGCCGGCAGCGAGCCCTCAAAGGTCTTCTCCACCAGTTCGTCGATCTCTGCCGCCTGAACCTGTTCCTTTGTGACCAGAGACGTAACAACCGACTGTTCATTTTTCAATATGCCCCGCTCCGACAGTCGCTTGATGACCGTATAGGTGGTGGACTGCTTCCATCCCAGCTGTTCCCGGCACAATCGTACCAACTCCCGGCCGGTCACCGGCTCATGGTCCCAGAGAATCAGACAGAATCGGTACTCACTCTCAAATACTTTCGGTGTTTCCATGGGGTATTCCTCCAGTCTAATGGGTTCGACTACATGTATAGTCTAATCCATTAGACCATCTTTGTCAAGGGCAACGATAAAAGGCCGCCCGGGGAGCTATGCTCCCACAGGCGGCCAAGGGCTGTCACGTATTTTCGTTTTTCAGTGCTTCAATGGGATCGTCCTTTTTGATTTTGCTCATGGCATAAAGCATAGTAACGAACACCACCAGGAAGACACTGAGGGCTGAAATGCCCATGGCCTTCCACGGCACACGGAACGGCATATCAAAAGCGTAAATCACCGACCGGTGAATCAGCAGCGCCATCAGCAGCGAAACGGGCAGGCCGAACAGCAGGGCGCGGCTACCGTACAGCAGGCACTCATAGTTCATCATCCGGTTGAAACCGCTGTGGCTCATGCCCACCGATTTGAGCATGGCAAACTCCCGGCGGCGCAGATGGATGTTGGTCGTGATGGTGTTGAAGACATTGGCTGCGGCAATCAGAGAAATCAGCACCACAAAGCCATAGGAAAAGACCCGGATAATGGTGATGGTATTGCGGTCACTTTCTTCACTGGCTGCACGGTTATAGGGGGAAACCTGAACGCCCTGTGCAAGCGCCATGTTTTTTAGTTCCTGCACCACGGCTCTGTGGTCGTCCGCCGTGATCAGATATTCTCCATAGACCACACCATCTCCCGGAAATACGGCATCTTTGACCGACGCCGGCAGCAAAAACGTTGTGCCGTTACTTTGGGAAAGGAAAAAAGGCCAATCGGTAATTCGGGTGCCCATCCGAATGGTACTGGAATACATTGCTTCTTCCTCAGACAGTTCCAGTACCTGCGCACTGTCTTCCCGACTGCGGTAGACATACACCAGTTCCCCAGTGCTGTTGGTCTCCGTGGTATCAAACCAGTAGCCCTCTATATTTCGCCTGGCCACCGCCGTAAATTCCAGTTGGTCACTGGATAGCAGTTCGATTGTTTGATACTGCTCTGTCTCGGCGTTGAACACCCGGGAGCCATCCACGCCAATGGCCAGGGGGTGCTGCGGGTCCATGTATTCCGCTTCGCTAAGCCCGTGCTCCTGCAAAAGCGTCCGAAAACTGTTGTCATCCACAAAGTATAAAAAGAGTTCAAACTCTGTAGTCTCTGCACCGCTCTGGGCATACTTGGATTGCACGTCCTGATTGTTAAATATACAAGATACCGACCGTTCATTCAGATAGGCTACATCCTCTACCTGGTCCATGTCCCGGATTTGCTGTAATAATTGCTGATCATCCAGCACAGCCAGACTATCCTGGTACAGCGACATGGAAATGTCATATCCGGCCACGTTCAACCCTTGTTGCGTCATGGTCACCAGGTAGTCGGTAAAGGCAGAAGCCGAGACAAAAAGCACAATGCTCATGAACAGACTGAGAATGGTCGCCCGATACTTTTTGCGGCTGCGCCGATAGTGTTGACTGGCCAGAACACCGGGCAGGCCGAACAACCGGTAGGTCAGGCCGGAAGAACGGCGCACCTTTTTCTCCGGTCGAATATCCCGGCTTTGCCGAATGGCTTCAATGGCTGTGACCTTTGTGGCACGGCCCGACGGAATCCAGGCGGAAATCAATACTGTCACTACGGACACCGCAACCGCAACCAGAATGGACGGGGCCGAAATGCAAAGGGTCATCGGTACGCCCTCCCCCGCCACCAGCGAGGCAAACAGATCGCCTACAAACAACAGCGTTACGCCGATGCCCAAGATACCTGACAGGATGCCGATAGGAATGCCGATAACGCTGACCACCAGCGCTTCAAACAGCACCATTCCCCGCAGTTGCTTCCGGGTCGCGCCGATGGAGGACAGCAAGCCAAACTGCTTGGTTCGTTCGGAAACAGAAATGGAAAAAGCATTGTAGATCAGGGAAATGGAGCCGAACATAATCAGGCCGATGACAATGGCGGACAACCCACGCAGCGCGTTTTCAAAGCCGGAAACGTCGGTGGCGCCGGAATAAAGCAAAACTCTGTCGTTGGTTTTACCGTTCAGGGCGTGATCTTCCAGGAAAGAGTAGATATCCCCCGGACGGTTCATCGTGAAAAAAACGTCATAGCGGGATTCTGCGTCGCCATTTCCGGCGGGTCCAGTGATGGCCACATAGCCCGGTGCTTCATAGGATTCAACGCGGTCGGACAGCCGCCGGTAAACACCAGCCACAGTAAAGGTCCGGGTCTCCCGGACTTCCAGTGTCTCCTCTTCCTGATAGGGATTACTCTGGCTCAGATAATAGCCATCCACCATCCGCTGGCCCAGGGCCAAGGTGATGGTATCCCCTATTTTAAAAGTGTTACTGTTGCTGTTCAACAGATGCTCCGGCAGCAGAATCTCATCGCCGGAGGTGGGATAGTGCCCGCCTACCAGTCGAACCGACAGCATATCGGTGGTTTCTTCATCGCTGGACAGCACATAGACATAGGGACACGTCCCCATGGTATTGCCATCGACCAGAGCGTAGCCCATATGCCGCATGGCGCTGGCTTCGGCCACCTCCGGCGCGGCTACAATTTCCTGAGTGGTTTCAATATCGGCATCCGCCACATAGCCGTGCCAGGCGCCCTCGGACGCAATGGCGGCCTGTATCATGTAGTTGGACATGCTGGCCGTAAAGGTGGTTACTGCTGAAATCATGGCCGCCGACAGGATGACGCCGACAATGGTAACAATGGTTCGCACCTTATTTTTCTTCAGGGATTGCAGGGTGACCTTTTGAAAAATGTTCATCTGCGGATCACCTCATCCCGGGTGATGGTGCCGTCCTCAATGGTCAGCACCCGGTCGGCCTGGAGGGCAATGGATTCATCATGGGTAATGACAATCAGCGTTTGGCCGTATTTCCGATGGGACAGTTTCAGCAGCTCCACGATCTCCTGGGAGTTTTTACTGTCCAGATTGCCCGTGGGTTCGTCGGCCAGAACCAGGGCCGGGGCGTTCATCAAGGCGCGACCGATGGAGACCCGCTGCTGCTGGCCGCCGGACAGCTGATTGGGCAGATGCCGCTCCCGGCCCCGAAGGCCCAGGGTTTCCAACAGTTCCCGCAGCCGCTCCTGATTGACTGTTCGCCCATCCATCAGCACCGGCAGCGTGATATTCTCCACCACATTGAGCACCGGAATCAGATTGTAGAACTGATAGATCAATCCCACCTGACGGCGGCGGAAAATGGCCAGCTGGTCCTCATTCTGGGCATAAACGTCCTGGCCGTCCAAATACACATGTCCGCCGGTGGGGCGGTCCACACCGCCCAATATATGCAGCAGCGTCGATTTACCGGAGCCGGATGGGCCGATAATCGCCAGAAATTCTCCCTTTTCCACGGTAAACGACACATGATCCAATGCCTTTACCGCATTTTCTCCCCTGCCATATGTCTTGCAGAGGTCTTCTACTCGTAACAGTTCCATAGGACGCTCTCCTTTCTGTGTACCCATAGGATACCCCATACAGGTGACAGGCCGGTGACGGCTGTGTGACAAATCTGTCACAATATCTGCAAAAATACAGGGACCGCTTAAACGGTCCCCTGATAGAATCGTATGGTGAAGAGCGCGCCGCCCTCGGGCCGGTTCTCCGCTTTGATGGTGCCATTCTGATTGGTGATAATCCGGCGGGCCAGGGCCAGACCAATGCCGAAGCTCTTGTCGTCGGCGTCCTTCCCCTTATAAAACCGTTCAAAAATATGGGGCAGGTCAACGGGATCAATGCCGCAGCCGGTGTCCGCAATGCGGATTTCCCGGTACAATGCCGTCTCCGTGGCCGTGACGGAAATCACGCCGCCGGACGGCGTATGCTCCATGCAGTTCTTCAGCACATTGGCCAGTGCCTCCTGGGTCCATGCAATATCTCCTTCAAATGTGCCGTCGGCTTTCACAGTTACTGTCTGGTCCCGTAATTCCATGGGCACCAGCAGCGGTTCGGCGGCCTGGTGCAGCAGTTTCGCCATGGGCAGCGTCTCCCGGCGGAACCGGACAGTACCCGCGTCCAGTTTGGACAGCTTCAGCAGCGCCGTAATCAGCCAATCAATCCGGGACAACAGGCCGCAGAGTTCCCGGGCCAGTTTCAAACGCCGTTCCGTAGAGCAGTCCGGCTCCGAGAGAAACGACACCAGCAGATTGATGGTGGTCAGGGGCGTTCGCAGCTGGTGGGAGATATCGGCAATGGAATCGGCCAGATATACCTTATCCTGTTGGAGATTCTGCTGCTGTTCCCGCAGACGGATGATCATTTTACGGATTTCACTTTGTAGAATGGCCAGCTCGCCCTCTTCGTACCGGTCCAGATCGACACCATCCTGTCCGTGGAGCACCCGGTCCAGGTCGGCCGACAGAGCTGCAATCCGCCGGTAGCGGCTGCGGGTACTTAACAGATGCAGTGCGCTAAACAGCACACACAGCACCACCGTGAACCAGCCAAACGCCGGATTCCACACAAACGCCGCTACGGCGGCCAGGACCATCAGGACCAGATGGAACGCCAGAAACCGGCAGATTTCCAGATTTCGCAGCAGATTCATGGCAGTTCCACCTTATATCCCAGTCCCCGTACCGTTTTGATATACCGCGGCTCCTGCGGGTCATCCTCCAGCTTCTCCCGCAGGCGTTTGATATAGACTGTCAGGGTATTGTCGTTGACAAATTCGCCGGCAATGGCAAAAATGGCGTCTAACAGCTGATTCCGAGACAACACCCGGCCCCGGTTATTGAGGAATACCAGCAGCAGCCGGTATTCCAGCGCCGACAGATTCAGCTCCCGGTCGTTTTTGGTTGCTACCCCTTTCACCGTGTCCACTTCCACATCGCCCAGGCGGATGACCGCCCCAGCGCCGCCGGTGAGCCGCAAAACGTTCTTAATGCGGGACAGCAGTTCCCGGGGCCGGAACGGCTTGGCAATATAGTCATCGGCACCTACGTCAAACCCTGCCACCGTGCTGTATTCATCGCCGGAAGCCGTAAGAAAGATCACGGGTATATGGTAATCGGCTTTGATGGCCCGGCAGACGGTGAAGCCGTTGCCGTCGGCCAAGGACACGTCCAGCAGGACCAAATCAAAGCGCTCCTGTGCTGCCAGTTCCAAGGCGGCCTGCTGGCCCGGCGCGCTCCGCACCCGATACCCTTCCCCTGCCAAATATTCCGTCAGGTTTTCCACAATGCTGGCGTCGTCCTCCACCAGCAGAATCTTTGTCATGGCGGTTCCGCTCCCTTCTGTCTCCCCGATTATACCCGCTGCCCATCGGAACTGCAAGAGGCGTCTGCAACCTCCGGAAACCATTCCGCCAGCACTGTTTCCCGGAAAATCTCCTGTTGGACAGCTTTTTTCCACTGTTCCGTGTCGTCCAGGAGTTTAGACAACGGGATACCGAACCGTTCTTCTACCTGCTGCCGGGTGATGCAATAGGTTCCATCTTGAAATTCATATTGGATGCTTTGCAGATTGTCGATGGCCGCCATGGCGGCCAGGGTGTTATATGCCAGATTCTCCCGGAGCTTTTCCACTGTCCTCCCAGATGTCTCGTAGCGGACCGTCAGTGCGCAGGTCTCCGGCTCGATTTCAAATGTCATGGGATATTGATGCAGCGGCAGGTGATAAAACAGATTGCCGGTGTTGCTGGCGTCCCCAAGGTAGGGAAAACGATACGGTAAAATCTCCTGGATATTGTGAAAATATGCACTTGTCTGGGCATGTTCATAGATACTTTCCCGCAGCCGCAATTCCGCAACTACACCATAATTCAGAAACCAATAAACCAAGAAGGTCACCAGCATTAAAAGAAAAATACGAACATTTTTCTGTTTCATTGCTCAGCCCTCCACCCGGTATTGAGGCAGGAGCGCCGCAAACCGGCTCACGGTCAGCGGAATCAAAACGGTCAGCAGCGGCACATAGAACCGGCTAGCCATCACGGCCCACTGATACGGCCCCTCGATGGTCACCGGGGTACCATACCAGAGGTTGCTGCCGAAGGTCACCGCCGCCACGGACAGTGCGGCCACGGCGTAAAAAATGCCCCAAATACGCCAAGCAATCGTCTTACGCTGCTGGGCTGCCGCCAGGGAGCGAATCCCCTGCTCCGCCGGATGAATCAGCCAGAACAAAAGATATCCGACGCCGGAAAGAATTGACAGTCCAAGTCCCAATGCCCCCAGCCATCCATACCCGGTAAACAGCAGCGGTAAGGTGCCAATCCAGAAGAAAATACAGTGGAGCCACACCGTTTGCGCACAGGCCATGCGGTACCGTTCCACATTGGTGGGCTGCTGGTCGTCAATCAGATTGTCCACCGACGGGATATCCCGTTTGGCCTCCTCGGTGGCTGCACGCTCCTCCATGCCCTGGGCCAGCAGATCCTCCCGCTTGGCCTGTAGGTTGGAGAGAATTTCCTCCCGTAATTCCCGCGTCTCCGGCGTGTCCGGTTGATGGCGGAACAGCTTTTCCACATGTCGTTCCAACTCGTTCATTCGTCGTTCCCTCCCAATAGTTTTGTGATAATCTCCTTGGCCCATTGCCACTGGGCCAGAGCTACCTCGTACTGCGCCCGGCCCTGAGGCGTAATGCGGTAGTATTTACGCCGTCCACCCTGGGATTCGTCGCCCCAGTAGCTTTCAATACTGCCCTGCTTTTCCAATCGTTTGAGGCTGGTATACAGTGACGGCTCTTTTAACTCATACTGTCCATCACTGAGCGACTGTACCTGTTTCATCAATCCATAGCCATAGTGATCGCCATCCCGCAGAATGCGCAGCAAAATGGCATCGATATGGCCGCGAATCAGATCACTGTGGATGATTTGTTCTTCCATAGGCTTCACCTCTAATTGCAGTATACACCACAGTACTATGTGTGTCAATGTATTATGTGCTAGGTAACAGTTCTCCCTATATAATCTACACCTGTACTTTTATCTTGACAAATGTAGATTATAGCAGTACCATAGGAACACAATGTCCAAGGAGGAATGGCTATGATATCTCAGGAACGTCTGGACCTGCGGCAACGAAAGACCCGAAGGCAGCTGACGGAAGCCCTGGCTCAGCTGTTGGAGGAACGGCCCTTTGCCGACATCTCCGTGGTGGATTTGTGCGAGCGGGCCATGGTCCATCGGACCACCTTTTATTCCCACTTCAATGATAAACAGGAATTGCTGCTCTATTTATTGGAACAGCTGGAGCAGGAATGCGTAGAAACTTGCCTGCCGCAGGAGGGCGCTGCCAACCCGAGGCAGTACTGTCTGAAGGCTGCGGAACAGGCGTTGGCCTTTTTCCATCGCCGGAGATCTCTCTATCGGGCCTGTATGGCTGCCGGTGTACAGACGAAGGCGCATATTTTGGAGGACAGTGTGGCGCAGGAGCTTCGGGACCGGCTCAGCAAGCCCCCGTTTGACGGTCATCTCTACGGCAGGGACCCGGAAATTGCCGCCCGTTTTTATGTGGGCGCCATGCTGTCGGTGATTCGCTGGTGGCTGACGGAACCCTATCCCCTGTCCCAGGAAGAACTGTTACGCAATGTGGCCCGGCTGCTGCCGGAGTTTCCCGGAGAGTGAACCCATGCAGCGCGAAAAAAACTCTGAAACCTTTATGACCAAACTGGCCCGCTTTATCGTGGACAAACGAAAGGCGTTCTACCTGATTTTCATTGCAGTCTTTCTGTTCAGCGCTGCGTCGGTAAATAAAGTACAGGTCAACAACGACATCACCAGCTATCTGCCCAGTGAGACCGAGACGCGCCGGGGTCTGACCATTATGGATCAGGAATTCGTCACCCTCGGCAGCGCCAATATCATGGTGTCCAACATCACCTATGAAACAGCGGAGGCCCTTTCCAAGGAGATTGCAGCCGTTCCAGGAGTCTCTGGCGTGGAATTTGACGACACCGAGGGGCATTACCATGACGCCGCCGCCCTGTTCACAGTCTCGTTTGAGGGCGAGGAACAGGCACCGGAAACGGTGGAAGCGCTGGAGCGTGTGGAACTGTTGTTGGATGAATACGATTATTACCCCTCCACCACGGTAGGCCGTGACGCCTCTGCCAGTCTCCAAAAGGAAATGACAGTGATTCTCGCCATTGCCGCCGTCGTCATCGTGGTGGTGCTGCTCTTCACCTCCAAAAGCTATTTGGAGGTACCAGTTTATCTCATTGTCTTTGCGACGGCTGCTGTGTTGAATATGGGTACCAATTACTGGTTTGGCACCATTTCTTTTATCACCAACGCCATTGCCATTGTTTTGCAGTTGGCTCTGGCCATCGATTACGCCATCATCTTCTGCCATCGGTACATGGAGGAGCGGGATAACGGTCTGGACGCCCGGGAAGCGGATATTGCCGCCCTGTCCAAGGCTATTGTGGAAATTTCCTCATCCAGTTTGACCACCATTTCCGGTTTGGTGGCCTTGATGCTGATGCAGCTGCGCATCGGTTTCGATATGGGCATCGTACTGGCCAAGGGTATCGTCATCAGTATGCTCTGCGTCTTCCTGTTGATGCCGGGCCTGCTGATGCTGTTCCACAATGCCATTGAGAAAACCCGGCATAAAAATCTGGTTCCCCATATCTCCTGGCTGGGCAAAGGTGTGGTCAAGCTGCGCTTTATCCTGCCGCCCATCTTTCTGGGCGTTCTGGTGGTGGGAGCCATCCTGTCGGGCCGCTGTGACTATGTGTTCGACGCCAACGACACGGATTTTGACAATAAGCCCGCCTGGCGGATTGCGGATGAAAAAGTCACAGAAGCCTTTGGACAGAAAAACACCATCGCCATGTTGGTACCCCGGGGCGATTACGACAAAGAGGGCGCCATTCTTCGGCATGTGGAGGCGTTGGAACCGGTGACCCAGGTCACTGGCCTTGCCAACATTGAAGTGGAGGACGGTCGTATGCTGACCGATGCCATGAATCCCCGGCAGTTTGCCGAGCTGGCCGGCGTGGATGTGGAGTTGGCCCGGCTGCTCTATCAAGCCTACGGTCTCAGTGTAGAGGAATACGGCGCCATTTTCCAGGAACCGGACGAATACACCGTTCCCCTGCTGGATATCTTTGAATTTCTGGTGGAACAAATCGACAAGGGCGTGGTCAGTCTGGACGAGGAGCAAAGCGAAAAGGTGGAGGATCTGCGGGAGCAGCTGGACATGGGTATTGAACAGCTGCGGGGAGAAAACTGGTCCCGCCTCGTCTTTGTGGCAGACTTGCCCACCGAAGGGTCCGAGACCTACGACCTGCTGGACGAGATTCGCGCCATCGGTCAGACATATTACGGCGACAGCGTGATTCTGGTGGGCAACTCCACCAACGCCTTTGATCTCTCCAGCTCTTTCTCTCAGGACAACGCCAAAATCAGCATTTTGACAGCGCTGTTCGTCATGGTTATTCTGTTGTTTACCTTCAAATCGGCTGGTTTGCCTCTGCTGCTGGTTTTGACCATTCAAGGCTCCATCTGGATCAACTTTTCGTTCCCGGTATTGCAGGGGACCAACCTGTTCTTCCTCAGCTATCTGGTAGTCAGTTCCATTCAGATGGGCGCCACCATTGACTATGCCATCGTCATCACCAACCGGTATCTGGAACTGAAAACCACCATGGAGCGAAAGCAAGCCGTCATAGAAGCGTTGGACCAGAGTTTCCCTACCATACTGACTTCAGGCAGTATTATGGCGGTGGCCGGTTTCCTCATCGGCGGTATCTCCACCGACGCCACCATCGGATCTGTGGGTCTGACGCTGGGCCGTGGTACCGTCACCTCCATTCTGCTGGTCATGACGGTACTGCCCCAACTGCTGCTGTTGGGCGACAGTCTCATCGAACGGACGGCCATTACCCTCAACCGCGACCGGAAACAGCGGTTTAACCGGGGCACCATGCGTTTGGACGGCCATATCCGCGGCCATGTGGCCGGTTTCATTGACGGCGAGTTTAAAGGCGTGGTCCATGGCAGCATCGACGCGCTTGTGGAAAGCAAATACCAAGTCCCGCAGGCGTTGGACGAGGCCGACGAAGAGGAGGCGGAAAGCATATGATGAAACAGAAGCAATTTTTTCGGCGGCTGTGCGCCTCTCTGGTAGCCGCTGCGGTAACGCTGTCCCTGCTGCCGCCGGTATCGGCGGCCAACAGCATTTCCATCGCATCTCTGGAGGACTGGAAATCATTCACAGACCGCTGTGTCCGGGACACCTATTCCCAGGGATTGACAGTAGAGCTGACGGCGGATCTGGATTTTACAGACCATACCGTGGAGCCGGTACCTATCTTCCAGGGTACCTTCCATGGCAACGGCCACACCATCACCGGCTGGACCTACACGGAAAAAGGTTCCACCGTGGGCTTATTCCGCACGGTGACCGCCACCGCTGTGGTGGATGGATTGACGCTGGACGCCACTGTCAGCCCCGGCGGTACCGCCTCCACCGTAGGCTTGCTCTGCGGCGATAATTTCGGCATTCTGCAAAACTGCACGGTGCGCGGCACCTTGTCGGCCCAAACGGACACCGGCGGCATTGCCGGCTGCAACGAGGAATCGGGACAGATTCTAAACTGTATCAGCCATGCCCATGTGACTGCCGTCACCAACGGCGGCGGCATTGTAGGGCGGAATCTGGGAACTGTATCGGGCTGCATCAACATTGGAATTCTCAATGATGATCCGGACCAGACGATTCCCACCAGCATCGGCGGCATTGCCGGTCTGTCCCGCGGCACCCTGACCGGCTGCCGCAACCAGGGTGCCGTGGGCTATGACCATCTGGGCTACAACATGGGCGGTATCGTAGGTCTGCAATCCGGGACCATTCTGGACTGCACAAACAGCGGGACCATTCGCGGCCGTAAGGATGTAGGCGGCATCGTAGGCCAATTTGAACCCAGCACCCATGTAACCTATGGTCCCTCCCCTGCCGATCAGCTCAACGACAAGTTGACGGGCTTGATGGCGGAGATGACCAGTCTCACCGACCGGCTCTACGCCATCTCCTCCAGCAGCGTGGACGATGTACAGGTCATTCACAACGCACTGGCCGAAATTCAGAAGCAGGCCCATTCTGCCGGTACGGAAAGTCTGGAAAACGTGCAGGAACTATCCGATCAGCTTCACATCCACGCTACGGCCATCAGCGATGCCATCACCCAGGGCCGAGCGGTCATGGATGGCTTTCAGGATACTGCCCATCAGGATATCGAGGAGTTACTGAAGGCTTCCGACGCGTTTTCTGACGCCATCCATGCTATGGCTGAACAACTGGATGACGGACTGCGCGATACGCTGCATACAGCTGACATCGCATCATCGGATATTCACCGCCAAGTGCAGGCTATCCAATCCGCCATGAACCAGATGGACCGGGAGTTGACGGCGCTGCATAATTATGTGGAGACGGTGATTTCCCTGTTCAACAGCGGTGATCTGTTGGGGGCGCTGACCACTCCACTGCCGGACATGAATCCTAGGGGAAACCTCAATACCATCGGCACGGCTCTGGTCAACATCGGCTCCAGCCTTGATACACTGACCAGTCAGTGGAGCACCATTTACAAGCACACTTCCGACCAGCTGGGGCAGGAGCGGGAGCAGGCCCGGCAAGCTGCGGAACAGATTCGGGAAACGGCGGGCCATCTTAATGACGCCGCCTATGCCATGACCCAATCCCTCTCCAGCGTAACAGAGCAGCTGCAAACCAATTACGACGCTATTCTGGACCTAGTGAAAACCCATACCGACAGTCTCAACCAGACCGCCCAGGATACTGGCGACGCCATCGACGCCCAGCTGGAGATTCTGTCGGACCAAGTACAGAAAATGACCGACAAAGCAGCGACAGACACCGATCTGGTACATGATACCACCACGGCCCTGCTGAACCAGCTAGACCAGGTCCGGCAAGCCATTTACGATATGGGCCGGGAGCCGGAACTGACAGTGGAGGAAGTCACAGATATCACCGAGGGGCCTGGTCTGCTCTCCGGTTGTATCGCCACTGGCGACGTTTTCGGCGACAGCAACACCGGCGGATTGGTAGGTGTTGTCTCCACGGAGCTTGGCGACGACCCAGAGGCCACCTTCTCCATGGATGACATGGAATTGCTGTCCGATGTGTACGCAACACTGCGGGCTGTCATCCGTGACAGCCGCTTCGACGGCACGGTAACCGTACGCAACGACTGCGGCGGCGGTATCGTGGGCCGCAGTGAATCCGGCGCCATTGTCAATTGTGTGGCCCGTGGCACCGTAGAAACCGGTACCGATTACTGTGGAGGCATTGCCGGCCGCACCAAAGGCATTGTTACCGGCTGTGCCGCTCTGGTGGATTTGTCCGGTGACAACTGGGTAGGCGGTATCGCCGGTTTGGGTGCGGATATCAGCGGCTGCCGCACCATGGTGCGGGATGAAGGCGGCGGCGAATACCGCGGCGCCATTGCCGGACAGAGTGACGGTACATTGACCGACAACCGCTATCTGATGGAGGACCTCCCCGGACTGGACGGCGTAGACTATGCCGACCGTGCCCAAGGGCTGGATTTTGCATCATTTTCTCAACTTTCCGGCGTCCCAGCTGATTTTCTGCACTTCTCCTATCGCTATGTGGTGGATGGCAAGACAATCGCCGAGATTCCTTTCTCCTACGACGGCAATTTGGACGAGAGCAAGATTCCTGCCGTGCCGCAACGGGATGGAAGCTACGGCCAGTGGCCGGAATGCCCCACTGAGCATCTGACCCGGTCCATGGTGTTGGAGGCACAGTTTACGGCGCCCACTGCTACCCTGTCCAGCGGCGGCGCCATTCCGGCGCTTCTGGTACAAGGTGACTTTGGCCCCGATGCGTCGCTGCATGTGACAGAGGAGCCGCTGGACGGAGCACCCACCGGCGCGGTGGCCGCTTATGGCTACACCATAGAGAACTTCTCGGGCGACACTGTAACCTTACGTCTGCGGGCAGCCGACTGCACCCATCCGGCAGTCTATCTCTGGCAGGATGGCCAATGGCAGACGGTAGATACCGAAACAGATGGTTCCTATCTGATATGCACCGCACCAGCCAACAGCAAGGTACTGTTGACGGACACTCCCACGGTTTGGCCCATTCCAGCTGCCATCGGCGGCGCGGCTGTCATAGCCGTCGTTGTACTTCTATTGGTACACCGTCGGAAACGGGCTAAATCGGCTTGAACCAAGGATAGATTTTTTGCGACACTTATGGTATGATCGACCCATAATCCGGCATCGGTCCGGAAACTACGGGAGGAATGATCGTGTCCATTGAACGAGTGATCGCGTATTTTCAGCAGTTCGGCATGGCGGACCGGATTTTGCAGCTGGATGCATCCAGCGCCACGGTCGCATTGGCCGCGGAGGCGCTGCATTGTGCGCCCTGCCGCATTGCCAAAACCCTGTCCTTTGCCGTCCATGACGATGCAGTTTTGATCGTCGCCGCCGGTGACGCCCGTATTGACAATGCCAAATACAAGGCCCGATTTGGCGTCAAGGCAAAAATGCTTTCGCCGGAAGAAGCGGCGCAACGCATTGGTCATGCGGTGGGCGGTGTGTGCCCGTTTGCCGTCAACGACGGTGTCACCGTCTACCTGGACAAATCCCTGCAGCGGTTCGACACGGTCTTTCCGGCCTGCGGCAGCAGCAACAGCGCCATTGAACTGACTCTGGCAGAGCTGGAGCAGCATTCCAATTCCGCCGGATGGGTGGACGTTTGCAAAGATTGGTAATCGCATTTGCGGCAACAATGGAAAGGAGCCTATCGCATGGACCAAGAAAAAGCACAAGCGCTGTGGCAGTGGGCCATTGACTTTCATGGTCATACCTGTCCCGGCATCGCCATCGGTTATCGGGCCGCACTTTACGCCATGGAGCTGTTGGGGCTGGAATTCTCCGACGATGAGCAGGTAGTTTGTATCACAGAAAACGACGCCTGTGGCGTAGATGCCATTCAGGCTGTTCTGGGCTGTTCTGTCGGCAAGGGCAATCTGCTATTCCACCTGCGGGGAAAACAGGCGTTCTCCTTCTATCGACGCACTACCGGCCAATCGGTGCGGTTGGTACTCAATCCCCGCCCACGAGGCCTGAGCCGGGAGGAATCCCTCCGCTGGATTCTGGAAAAACCCTCGGCGGAGCTGTTCACCGTCAAGGAACCCACCATTACGCTGCCGGAATCCGCCCGGATTTTCGATTCCTACGTATGCGACTGCTGCGGCGAAGTCACCGGTGCGAACTGGATTCGCCTATCCGGCGACAAAAAGCTGTGTCTCGATTGCTACTCTACTTATGACCGGTTCAACGTATAAACCCTTCCAGCATTTCAACGCAATACGAGAACGAGCAAAACCCGAATGTGCATGAAGGCTTTGTAAATTTTTTTCATAGAGAAAAACTGGGAGCGGAAACCGCAAGGCTTCTGCTCCCAATTTTTTTATAATATTTTCATTTCCCGCAGCATGGATTCCATCTGCGACACTCTGGCATCCCAGGAACTTTGACGGCCGGCCTCCATGCGGGCTTTTACCCGCTCAGGGGTCGTGTCTACGATGGCCTCCGCACAGCAGTTAACAAACTGCTCCGGCGTCCGGGCCACCTGCATAATGGATTCGTATTGCAGCACCTGGTCCGGCTGCGGCGTAGAGACGATGGGCTTGCCGGTAGCCAGATACTCGTAAAATTTCAGCGGACTCACATCTTTGCTCAGATCACCGGATGCAAACAGGTTCAGGCAAACATCAAAGGCCGCCAGATAATCCGGCAACTGCTCATGGGGCTTCAGGCCCAGAAAATGGACGTTGGGCAGCGCTCGCAGGTCGGACAAATCCACACCGGGCTTTTCCTTGCCAATAAAGACGAAATTCCACTGGGGCCGGGCTTTGGCCGCATGGACCACCCAACCGTATTCGATACAGCTTTGCAGCGCGCCGACGAAGCCCAGAATCGGTCCTTGCAGCGTTTGGAGTTCCTGTGGCACGGGCCGGGGCTCTGCGGCCTTGCTGAACAGCTCAAAGTTAGCGCCGTTGGGAATAAAGGCAGCTTTAGGATTGGCGGCTTTCAGCCGCTGGCACAGACTGTCGGCTGTGGCAAAGACCATGTCACTCTTGGCGGCCAGATCCATTTCCATTTGATCCACCAGCTGGGGATTCATCAATCCGCCGTAAGCCGAATGGCGATCCACGCAGTCATAGACCAACGCGCTGTGGGGCACATGGTCCACCAGATCGGCACAGACCGGCGAATAGGTCCACAGAACCGGCTTCTCAAACCCGTGGCGCTTCATCACCTTGCGGACATAGGCGGCCATTCGCTTCTGATTCAGCCGGTTAATCCAACGATATTTGTTGAAAAAAGGCAGTACCGGCGGCAACGCGTAAACCGTAATATGGTCCGCCACCTTTTCACCAGGCTTATGGTAGGCTTTGCAGTGGGCCAGGGCGCTGCGATCCTTGATTGGTGCAATGATGGACACCGACGGATCAAAATACAGCACCTCAGCGTCGTGCAGACGGCTCATGACCTGCTGCTTTCTTGTGGGAATGGGATACCACGGTGACGTGGCTAGACAGACGATTTGTTTCATGGCTCCTCCAATAGTCTTCGTGCGACGTCCTCGTTTTCCGCCGCCAGGACCCGCAGATGCTCAATGGTTTCCGGTGCGTCCCGGCCTTCCGCCAACGCCTCGGCAATAGCGGCCATAAGCCGCTCTGTGGTGACATCTTCCAGGTCCATATAGTGTTTTTTCCCCATGTAATCCAGGAAAGCCCGGACCTTGGGATCATATACAGCGCCCACCACCGGCGTTCCTACAGCAGCAGCAAAAATCAGCGCATGGAGCCGCATGGAAACCACCACTTCCATCCGGCCCAGAATGCCCACAATGAGATCACCGTCATTGGGTACCGTCAGCACTGGACAGAAGTTTTTCATCTGATCGGCCGCCAAATGACAGGCTGACTGGTCGTGCTTCGTCTCCAGCGCCAGGAAAATGGGTGTCAGGCCGAACTTTCGCTTCACCGTCTCGGCGGCGGCAGCAAAAGATGGCGCCTTGTCGGCATAGCCGGGCCAGTTCCGCACTACAAACATGGCATACTGGCCGTTGGGGTCCAGATGGTTCCGCAGGAACCATCCGTCCACCCGGTCATCGTCAGCCGGATGCAAAAGCAATGCCGGGTCTGCCGTCACATAGATGTTCGGTTTGCGGACGCCCATACGCACCAGCTCATCCTGGGAGGTATCCTCCCGCAGCGTCACACCGTCCACATACCGGTCAATGACCCGGCCGGCACACCGCATATTGATAGGGTGGGTAATGGGACCGATACCGCAGCCGTACATGAGGACCCGGTTGCCTGTGATCTTGGCAAGGTGGATACTAGCCAAATAGTAATAGAGAGAACGGGTGCTGGTCACATCCTGAATCAAACTGCCTCCACCGTTCAGATACAGCTTGGTATGCCGCATAATCCGCAAAAAGCCCGGCAAATTAAAGGTGTGAACCGCACCGATGCGGTACTGAATTTTCGTCTCCCGCGGCGTCCGGGTCAGCACATACAGGGGCATATCCGGGTCGATGTGCCGCATCTGTCGCACAATGGCATGGAGAATGGAGTCGTCACCGGCGTTGCCTTTCCCATAAGCGCCGCAGATCAACACACCGTCGCGCTTGCGCCGGGGCCGCTGGGACCGGCGGATCATGATGCGGTAAATCTCTTTTTGCTTCTCCACCGTGGCCGAAGCGGAAAAGTCCCTGCGGGCCTTTTCATACAGCTGCCGGCCCAACCGCTGCCGCAGGCTGTCGTCCTGAGCCAAGGAGATCATCTGTTCCGCCAGCTCTTCTTCGTTCTGAGCGGTAAACAACAGGCCCGTCACCCCGTGTTCAATGAGATCGGGAATGCCGCCCACCCGAGAAGCAATGGTGGCGCACTGGTGGCGGGCGCCTTCCGTCAACGCGTAGGGGAATGTCTCGGACAAAGATGTCAGCGTGTTGACATCCATAGCGTTATAAAAGCTCTCCATGTCCCCTACCCATCCCGCGAAGCATACCGAGCCCTGGGGACAGGTCTCCGCTGCCAGCTGCCGCAGGTCTGCCATCTGCTCGCCATCACCGGCAATGACCAGGCGGGCCGACGGCACTTGCCGGACGGTACGGGCAAAGCCGCGAATCAGCGTACCCACGTCCTTGACGGCGCTGAGACGGGCTGCGATACCAAATACTACGCTGTTCTCCTCTGTTTGAAGTCCGATGCTGTTCAGGTACGTCTGCCGGTCCATGGCAGGCGCAACAGAAGTGAACTCCACACCATTATAGATGGAAAACATGGTCTGTGGATCAAACCCCCGGGAAATGAGCAGTTCGGCCATGGCATCGGACACTCCGATATGATATGGAATCTTCCGAACGCAGATGGTGTTGATGGTGCCGTACGTCAGATGGTGGATGGGACGGCCCAAGTAGTCCAGCCGATAGTCGGAGTGGACCGTGGTCACCACCGGCGCCTGAATCTTGCGCCGCAGCAGGAACCCGATCAGATTTGCCCGGGAACCGTGACAGTGGACCACCTGATAGCCCCCGGCGTTGATCTCCCCAGCCAGGACAGACGCCACCCGCAGCACATTTTTATCGGGGTAGACAATGGTCTCAATGCCCAATTCCCTGGCCTCCTGGGCAAAGGGGCCTTCCATAAAGCAGACAAGACGGACTTCCTCGGTCTGACTCAGCCCCTTCAGCAGAGACAGAACGTGGGTTTTGGCGCCGCCCACATCACCGCCTGAGATGAGATGTATGATTTTCATAAACACGCTCCGTAATTTAACCTTGTAGAACTCGTCAAAATCCGGTATAATAGGAAGACATTGCGCAGGCTTTGCCAGGCAATGCAATGCGGTATCATTATAGTATACTTGCCTGTCGGAATCAAATGCAAATGAGAAAAAAATATCGTAGGAGGAAATAATTTTGAAAATTCTTGACTCTAAGGGAAAACTCTTCGGCAAGATCAACCTGGTGGACTGTCTGGTAGTGCTGGTCATTCTGGTAGTGGTCATCGCCGCCGCGTTCAAGCTGACCGGCAGTTCTGTCAGTGATCTGGGCAGCGGCTCCAACACGGTCACCATCCGTTATGAGGTACTCTGTCCGAAAATCGATCCGACTACTTCTGACTATGCGGTGACAGAAATCGGCAAGCAGTTGATGAACAGCGGCGAGATGATCGACGCCTATATTACCGACTGCGTCATCGAACCCCACATCCAACCGGTAGAGGCTGCCGACGGCACGCTGCATTATGTAGAGGATACCACATGCCATGATTTGCGCTTCACCATCGACGCCAACGTACAATTCGTGGGCAACGCCTATTCGGTTGGTACCCAGGAGCTGCGGGTGGGCAAGTCCCATATTGTCAAGACGGTTGGCCTGGAGGTCACCGGCACCATCCTGTCCATGGAAGAAGTGACGACCAATGAGTAACATTCTGGAAACCAGCGTTGTCTGGCGTCTGGTATGTCTGTTTTGGACCAGCTGGCAAAACAGCAACCTGCGGAGTGTGTTCCAGCGGTTTTCCGCTTCAGCGCATTTCTCCGTCACCGGCCGGGTCCTGCGCGCCATTTTCGGCTGCTCCGCCGCCATGACGGTCCATTCCCGCTGCCGCCGGCTCCTATCCCAGATCAATCTGGTTTTGTGGCATTCAGGGCGGCATCTGACAGCGGCCCTTCACGGGAGTCTGCTCTACCGTGTCTACCACGCCGTTTTTACAGCGGGTCGGGAAAGCAAATGCCTGGGCTGGCTGTTTCGCAGCGGTATGACTGGGATTCTGCTGGTGTCGGTGGGGCTTTATGCCGTTCTGGATTATTTCCTGCGGGACGTTTTTGCTGTTCCGGTCCTGTCCTCCGTATGGGATGAGTGTCTGATGCTGCTGGCCCTGCTGTGGGTGATCTATCGGCGTATGTTCAACAGCCGTCCCATTCTCAGCCGTATCTCTCCCCTGGACCCGGCGGTGTTCCTGTTTGTTTCCATGGGTTTGGCCCTGCTGTTTACCGCCGCGCCTTTCTTCTCCATCGGCGTGTCCGGCTACCGGGCTACGGTGCAGTACATGTTGTGGTTCTTCCTGGTAACCCGGCTTCTGCGTAATGATCGGGACTTCACCTTGCTGTATGTGACCCTGGTGACCGCTGCGTTCCTCATTGCCCTGCATGGCATCTATCAGTTTATCATCGCAGTCCCCATTCCCGACAAATGGGTGGCCAATGCTGAAGGCTCTGTGCGTACCCGCGTCTTCTCTATCTTTGGCAGTCCCAACATCATGGGTGACTTCATGGTGCTGTTCGCGCCCATGGCGGCGGGTCTTGCCTACTGGTGCCGCAACACACGGGCCAAACTCCTGTGCTGGTTTGTCACCTTCTGTATGGGATTGGCCTGTCTGTTCACGATGTCCCGCGCCGCATGGGGCGCCATGGCCGTGGCGGTGCTGGTGTTTGCTCTGCTGGTGGACCGCCGTTTGATTGCCCTCATGTGCATAGCTCTGCTGGTGGCGCTGTGCATCCCCTTTGTTGCCAGTCGTCTGGGCTTCCTGCTGACACCGGAATTCCAGGCCGCCAACAACAATGGCGGCCGTGGCAGCCGTTGGGATATCGCGCTGGGTTATCTGGCGTTGCATCCAGTATTCGGCTTCGGGCTGGGCATGTTTGGCGGCGCGGTGGCGATGCAGCATCAGATTTACAAGTGGGTGTCTTACTTCTATGTGGACAACTACTATCTGAAAATCCTGGTAGAGATGGGCTGGATTGGTTTCTGCTGCTATCTGTTTCTGCTGGCTGCTCTCCTCTTCAACGGTGTGCGGGCTTGTTACCGCACGTCCCGGGAACCCAAGGAGACTTCTCCCCTGCCGTTGTGCGCCGGTATGCTGTCCGGCATGTGCGGTGTTCTGTTCCACTGTTATTTTGAGAACATTTTTGAAGAGCCGTATATGATGGCCTATTTCTGGACTATGGCCGCCATGATCGTCTATCTGGGTTTCTACCGCAGACGTCCTCGGCAAACGGCAAAGACTGCATAAAAAAATCGGTGCTGCTTGGATGCAGCACCGATTTTTTAGTTCCAGGTCTCCCACACCTCTGGGCAGAACCCCACGGTGGCCTGTTTCCCATTTCGGACCACCGGTGTTCTGATGAGTTTCTGATTATCATAGACCTTGTCTTCTTTCTGCCGTTCCTCGGACAGGTATTTCAGCAAGTCGATATCCGGCGATTTGCTGTCCCAGTTAATCAGAGCGTCAATGCCGCCCACAGCGCGCAAGACGCTGTCAAATTCACCGCCGGACATGCCGTATTTGACCAGATCGATCATCTGATATTTGATGCGCCGTTCCTTAAACCAACGTTCCGCTTTCTTCGTATCAAAACATTTGGATGTTCCAAAAATCTGTATGTTCATGGATAATATACCTCCTTCAAGCAGAGACCACGGGCCGGCGCGGTCTCTCCCGCCTGTTCCCGGCTATAGGAAGCCAGTATGGCTGGGATAGCGTCAACCGGCCGACGGTGTAAACCGATTTCCAGAAGGGTTCCCACCATAATCCGGACCATGTTATAAAGGAATCCATCGCCCGTTACTGTAAACCGCACCTCGTGCCCCAGCGTCTCAATGCGCAAAGCCGTGATGGTACGGATCGAGGATTTTTTAAAGTGTTTATTGGAGCAGAAGGCGATAAAATCATGGGTTCCTAAGAAATCAACTGCCGCTCGTTCCATGGCTGCCACATCCAGGGGTTCTCCCAACTGGTAAACGTAGCGCCGCTCAAACACATTGGGGACCCGGCTGTTCCAGACTCGGTATAGATAGGTCTTACCCGTGGCCGTCAGGCGGGCATGAAACCGGGGTGGAACCTCGGTGATTTCCAGAACGCCCAGGTCTTCCGGCAGATATTGGCGCAGCATCGCCGTCAACTCCCGGCAGGAACATGCCGTGTCGGCGTGAAAAGATGCCACCTGTCCGGCAGCATGCGCTCCGGCATCGGTTCGGCCGCTGCCATGGATTACAATGGGCTGCTCCAAAATACGGCTCAGCGTCTGTTCCAGCTTCCCTTGGATGGTGTCCGGACTGTTACCCAGCCGCTGCCATCCCCGATAGCGGGTGCCGTCATAGGCCAGCAGCATTTTAAAATTACGCATGGAGTTCCTCCATTATTTCACGGGCCTCCTGTTCGCTGTCGGCAGAAAACAGGAACGTTCCCCGGTAGTCGTAGACCTCAATATGACCTCTGACATGGTGGATACGATACATGCTGGACACTCCTTTTGCTTTGTGTCCTCAGTATATCGTATTAAGTGTCCTATAAATGGTACTGCAAAGCAGACAGAAGAACCATCCCGGCACATTACATGCCGGGATGGACTCTATCAAAGGTTTATCAATTCTTGGCGTGCTCTTCCATGGCATAGATGATCTTGGCCACTTCCGCACGATTCAGGGAGCGCTCCGGATAATAGTTGCGGTTGCCGTCGGCATCCACGGAGCCATCCAGAATCCCAGCGCCATACAGGGCCATCACATAGTTATCATCCGTATCGGCAAAAACCGAACTGCCCAAATACGGCTGCAAGCCCATGGCATTGCAGACCAATTTCGCCACCAACTGGCGGGAAATGGGCGCGTCCAGAGACGACAATTCCTCCGTAGTTGCCATCTGCTGCGACACAGCCAAAGACTGGTAGCCGCTGGCCCAGTGGCTGTCGGTTGCCGCTTGGGGCGGATATCCCGCGGCCAGCAGAATCAGTTTGAGACTCTCTCCCACGGTAACGGTATTTTCCGGTCGAAATGTACCATCTGCATAACCGCCGATGATGCCCTGGCTGCTCAACTCCGTTACATAGGGACTGTACCAATGGTCAGTTGTCACATCGGAATACATCGGCGCGCTGGTTGCCGCTTCCGGGGCCCATCGGGCATAAAGTGTATCGTCACCGTCCGCCATATCGCTGGCAGTGACCTCCCGTCCGCCCTCCGGCTCCGTAAACCATCCTACAAGACGATACCCCTCCCGATAAACCGACGGGAATGTGCTGTATGTAGTCCCGGCCTCATAGACGTAGACATCGGTATCGGCCTCGCCACCGTTGGCATCAAAGATCAGATAGTGGAAATCCGGGCTGGCGGTCTCCGTGTAGTCGCCGTACAGGAAAATCCGAATTTCACCAATCCGCCGCTGGAGCACACCGGTATGGATGGATGTACCCACATGGCACCAGACACCCAATGCACTGGCAATCTCGCTGGATGTATAATGTTCCAGGCCATCCTTCATCATAATCCAAAACCGGTAAGAAGAATTGAGCCAGGTTGGGCCCAGATTATAGGTCATGCTGGCCAGGGCGTCAAATTGGTTTTGCGTCACTGTAAGATTGTTCGCGGCCAGGAACTCGTTGAGATAGCCTTCAAAGTCCGCAATGGTGGTCTCCAGCAAAGCGCTGGCCTCTTCCTCCGTAATGCCGTCAGGATAGTCCGCCGGATCACAGGCATTGCCATATCCAATGGTCCACTGGCCGCCATCCACAAAGGCGGTAGGGCTGAACCCCTCCCACCCTTTGATTCTCTCCAAACCAGCGTCGCTGATTTGCAGTTCCGGCTCTGCCGCCACTGCTGCAACAGAGAAAAAAGTTACAGTGATACACACAACAAGAATACTGCTGAAAATACGTTTTATCATTGTTTTGCTCCTGTTTGCTGGGAAATCCCCACAGATCAGCAGGGAAAATCCATATAATCACAATTCGCAGTTTCGAGTATACCATGTGTTGTAACAATTTGCAACCTTTTTGTTAATTTCAGAGAACCCCATCGAGCCAGCGCAGTACGTCTGCGTAGACCTCTTCCCGGTTGACTTCCAGGAGCATTTCATGGCGGCGGCCCGGATAAAGATGGCAGGTTATCTGCTTCATTCCCGCCTTTTCAAAGGCTCGGACCGTGCGGCGAACGCCGCGGCCCATGGCCCCCACTGGGTCCTGTTCGCCGGAGAAAAACAGTACCGGCAGACTATGATCCATAGCAGCCAGATTTTCCGCTTTCTGATTGCGCCGGATGCCTCCCAGCATATCGGCAGCCAGCCCCACCGTGGGCCAATAGCTGCAATAGGGGTCGGCCAGGCTGGCGTCCACCACGGCAGGGTCCGAGCAGGTCCAATCCCGGTCGGTGCGGTTGGGCCGAAAAGGGCGATTGTAGTTCTCAAATACGATCCGTTGGAGCGATTCACTGACCTGATTCCCCCCCACTCTGCGGCGTTCCCGCTCACAAAGCCGTAAGCCGGCGGCCAGAACCACGGACGGTATCCAGCCGGTACCGGAGAGAATGACGCCGATGAGGTCCGCATCGGGATGGACATACAAAAATGTGCGGGTTAAAAACGATCCCATGCTGTGGCCCAGGAGCACATACGGCGTATGGGGCAGTTCCCGGCGCACTTCCGTCATCAGGCGGTATTCATCCTCCACCGCCCCGTCCCAGCCGCTGGGAAAAAATCCGGGCATATCGCCGGAGCCCACCGATTTTCCATGGCCCATGTGGTCGTCGCCCACCACGGCAATACCGTGCTCCGCGAGAAACCGTCCGAATTCGTCGTAACGTCCCACGTGTTCCGCCACGCCGTGGACCAGCTGGACCACTGCCCGGGGCGATTGCCGGGGCATCCACAGGCCGCACCGCAGATTGCATCCACCGGTGGAAGTCATAAAAAATTCGCGCATGTCCATGCTCCTTTCATACTTCTACTTGACATTATACACCTTTTCAGAGAAACTAAAAGAAAAACATTGGGAAAGGAATATGGACATGAACGGATACGTCCTGGCCCTGGATCAGGGCACCACCAGTTCCCGGGCCGTTCTCTGCGACGCCCACGGCGAGCTCCGCACCGTAGCCCAGTACCCCCTGCGGCAGATCTATCCCCGCCCCGGCTGGGTGGAACACGACCCCATGGACATTCTGGATACCATTTTGCACGCCATGGCGGAGGCCTTTGAGAAGAGCAAACTGTCTCCCACGGACATTGCCGCCATCGGTATCACCAATCAGCGGGAAACCACCATTCTATGGGACCGGAAAACGGGTCAGCCCGTATGCAACGCCATTGTCTGGCAATGCCGTCGGACGGCAGAGCTGTGTGAACAGCTCAAATCCGAAGGGCTGGGAGACCTGATCTATCAGCGGACCGGACTGCTCATTGACCCCTATTTTTCCGGTACGAAACTAAAGTGGATGCTGGATCAATCGCCAGACCTGCGCCGGCGGGCCAAGGCTGGGGAGCTGCTCTTCGGCACCGTAGACAGCTGGCTGATCTGGAATCTGACGGGGCATCAGGTGCATTGTACCGACTACTCCAACGCCTCCCGCACCATGCTCTTTGACATTGACCGGCTCTGCTGGGATGAAGATATCTGCAAGGCCCTGGACATTCCCATGTCCATGCTGCCTCAGCCAGTCCCCTCCAGTCAAGTCTACGGCACTGTGGCCAAAGGGCTGCCCGGTCTCAAGGCCCTGGCCGGTATCCCCATCTGCGGCTCCGCTGGCGACCAGCAGGCGGCGCTCTTCGGCCAGGGGTGTTTCCGGGAGGGTATGGCCAAAAATACCTATGGTACCGGCTGCTTCACACTGATGAACACCGGCAGCCATTCCATCCGCTGCAACAGTGGACTTCTGACTTCCGTGGCGTGGTCCATTGGTGGAACGGTCACCTATGCCCTGGAGGGCAGCGCATTCAACGCCGGTTCTGCCATCCAATGGCTGCGGGATCAATGCGGCGTCATCGCCACTTCTCACGATGTGGATATTCTGGCCGAGTCCATTCCCGACAACGGTGGTGTTTACTTTGTTCCGGCCTTTACGGGCCTTGGCGCCCCCTACTGGGACAGCTATGCCCGGGGCAGCTTCTTCGGGTTGACCCGGGGCAGCGGCAAGGCGGAGCTGAGCCGCGCCGTTCTGGAGGGCATCGCCTTTGAGGTGGCCGATCTGGTGCAAACTATGAATGAGGCGGCCCCGGTGGCCATTTCTGAGCTGCGGGTGGACGGCGGAGCCTGTGTCAGCGACTTTATGATGCAGTTCCAGGCCGATTTACTGCGTCTGCCGGTGAACCGGCCGGAAAATGTGGAGTCCACCGCCCTGGGCGCCGCCTTTCTGGCCGGTCTGGCCACCGGTGTCTGGAACTCCACCGAGGATCTGGAGCACATCCGCCGCACACAGCAGGTATTCCAGCCGGTCATGGCTATCCAGGATCGGAATCGGGCGCTGCAAAACTGGCACACTGCCGTGGAGCTGAGCCGCCTGTGGGGACAGCGCTGCCAACTGTAACTGGGTTTCGCTAGAAACCTGTACGCGCCGTCCTGTAATGGAACCATATCATAGCGCAAACGGAGCCGCAGGTCTGCGGCTCCGTTTCGTTATCCGTTCGCCTTGGGCAGTTCCACATCGACCTTAAACAGATCGCCATCCAGTTCCAGCCGGAACCGACCGCGCTGTAACTCCGTCAGGCTTTTTGCAATATTGAGGCCCAGGCCGGACCCTTCGGTGCTGCGGGCGCTGTCTCCACGGACAAACCGCTCCATCAATTCATCCGGGCTGATATTCAACTGCTGACGGGAGATATTTTTCAGTTGGATGGACACCGTCTTTTCCCGTTCCTCCACCGTCAGATAAACCCGCGTTCCCGGCATGGCGTATTTGCAAATATTGCCCAATAGATTATCCAGAACCCGCCATAGCAAGCGGCCGTCCGCCAGAATACTCAAGCCGTAGTCTGGGAAGTGGGCTACCAGTGTCAATCCTGCGGCCTCCAGCCGTTCCGTATACTCTCCTACAGCCTGATTCAGGCTCTCAGATACATCTGTTGGCACCAGGTCCGTCTGGATATTGCCCGTGGCGGCCTTAGAGGCCTCCACTAAATCCTCCGTCAGTTTCTTTAATCGCGTTGCCTGGCGGTGGAGAACTTCCAGGTACTGGGTTCGTTCCGCTTCATCATTCGTGTGCTGCAACAGGTCCACATAGTTGAGAATGGATGTCAGCGGCGTTTTGATATCGTGGGACACATTGGTAATCAGTTCCGTTTTCATCCGTTCCGACTTGGTATGCTGTTCGATGGCAATGGACATTCCATCAGAGATGGCGTTAAGATGCTGGCCGTAATGGCGAAATTCTCCATAAAGCCCCGTAGTATCTACCCGTGTTTCAAAATCTCCGTTCGCCATGGTTTCCACGGCACTTTTCAGCTTTTGCAGCTGGATGGAGCAAAAACAGAGGAAAATCACAATGGCCAGACTGATCAATGTATAGAGCATAAGCAGCGAGCTGCTCCAAATGCTGTAGATCGCCAGATACATCAACGCGATCAGCAGTGCAGCAGTGATAACCAGTGTCCGCCATACGATGGGAATTGCGCCCACAGTCCGCAGAAGCATCTTGATGGCGTGGAGACCATTGCGGTGAATCCAGTGCAGCAGCCGGTAAATCAGCGTATTGGCCCACCAGCGCCCCACCTTGAGCCGGGTGATCAGAGAGAGCAGCCATCCCAACAGGATCATGCTGGCCGTAAGAATGCCGACACAGGCCATGGTATTGGCAAAAGCATCCAGATCATAAAAGCCATTTTCCAAAGACAGCCGCAACAGCCACCCTGCAAAACAAGCCGCCATCAATGCATAGGCATCCAGCGGCAGCCGATCCATCCAGTTGAGCACAATTTCGTCATGACCCGGCCGGTGGCCCGCCATAATGCACAGCACAGTAAACGACGCCACACAGAGCACAGCGGAGATGACCAGAATCCACGGCAGCACATCCGACAAACGGTGAATCGTATTGAAAATCAAATATTGGCAGTAGGTCTTGCCGCTCTCTTGGGGCATGGACGATTTTATGCCCACCGTGACCCGGTAACTGGTTCCATTTTCCCACAGCTCAAAGCTATCGTAAAACCCATAGTTCTCTTTTTCAGACAGTGTTGTGGACATGACCTGCCACTGGCCGTCCTGCTGTTCCTCAATGGCATAGTTGACATTGGTGAAGCTGCCCCGGTATAGGTCCTCCAGAACACCCACCGGGAAATATTCCTGGGTATACGGCTCTAAAATATCAAACTGCGCCATTTCTCTGGCATTTTCATAGCAAATCCGACTGGCAAAATAGCTGGTATTGGAGCCGCCGTAGAGATTGGCGCGATAGCCGTAGAGAATACCGGCAGAGGTCAAACCAAAAACTGTCAAAAACGCCATCAGGAACAGGAGGACGATGAATTTCAGCAGCAGACTGCTTTTCCACTGGGTCACACGCTGTGCCCTCCCTCCATTTTATATCCCTGGCCCCAGACCACCTTCAAATAGCGAGGGTCCGAAGGCGAGATCTCAATTTTCTCCCGCAGATGCCGGATGTGGACGGCGACGGCGCTCTCGCTGCCTTGCGCCGGTTCATTCCAGACCTGCTCATAGATCTGGCGGGAAGAAAACACCTTGTCTGGCTGCGACATGAGCAGCCGTAGAATATTGAATTCAATGGGTGTCAGGGATACGGCTTCGCCGTCCACCGTGACCGCCTTGGTTTCGTCGTTAAGCTCGATATTGCCGATGGTCAAACGTTCCGTAGGCCGCGTCATGCCCCCCAGATTGGTGTAGCGCCGCAGTTGAGACCGCACCCGGGCCACCACCTCAATGGGATTGAACGGCTTGGTGATGTAGTCGTCGGCGCCAATGTTCAAACCCAGAATCTTGTCGGAGTCCTCGCTTTTGGCCGTCAGCAAAATAATGGGCACATTGCAGACCTCTCGAATCCGCGCCGTAGCGGCAATGCCGTCCAATTCCGGCATCATCACATCCATCAGAATCAGATGGACCGGCGTCTCAGACACCAATTCCACAGCCTCCCGCCCATTGGAGGCCGTGACCAGTTCATAGTTCTCTCCGGAGAGATAAATTTTCAGCGCCGAGACAATATCAGCGTCATCATCGCAGATCAAAATACGGTACATAGTATCACCTCATGGAACAGGTACAAAAGTTTACAGCAGGCCGCGCATAGGCTCCAAAGTCCCATCCTGCCGGTAGAGAAAGTATCCGCATCCAGGGCCCGGCGGCGCGACGCCCGCCTCATGGACAATGCAGACCTCGTCCTCACTGGGTTCCGGCAGCAAAATGTGTTCAGCAAAGCGGCCTGTCTCATCAGGATGGCAGCCCACCACATCATAAAACTGTCGATTGGCGCGCTCCGTGTTCGTCAGCAGCGACAGATGGTACCGCCCTTTGGGGTGCAGCCGCGGAAACTGGACGGCGTCGGAGTCCAGGACCATAAATTGCCGGTGGGCCCGTTTAACGCAGAGAATGCGGGAAAAATACAGACAGTGGGGACCGGTAAACAGACGGTCTGCCGCCGTCCAGATGGGTATCTGATACGGCAGCTGGGAAGCACATTGTTCCGTCCGCCTCCCCCACTCCGCAGCATCGGCATGGGGCGTGCCCGGAAAAAAGCTGAGACCGGGTCCACCGCCCAAATTACAGAAGGCAATGGGCGTATGAAGTTGCTCCAGTTCCTCAATGACCGGCTGTAACAGGGACAGCACCATGCCGTAGTAGTCCGGGTCCAGAACCTGTTGCGTCAAATGAACCTCCAAACCCAATCGTTGGATGCCGGTCCGGTGGAGATAGGGCGCATATTCCAGAATCTCCCGCAATCCCATGCCCCGCTTGGAACGCTCGGCCCGACACAATACCGTTCCATCCAGCGTCACCTCGCCGCCCGGATTGAACACCAGGCTGGCTGCGGCAATGGGCTGTTCCAGACACACGGCGGCGGAGATGTTGTTATCCACCGACACCGTGGCCCCCAGGGATGATGCCAACGCCAACCCCTCCACCGACGGATACATGGGTTCATACACCAACGCTTCCCCGGAGAAGCCCCAATCGGCGGCCTGCCGCAGTTCCCGGTCCGTGCAGCAGGAGACCCCACACCCCTCCTCCAGAAGAAGTCTGGCCATACCGTCCAGGGGCAGCTGCCGCAGGGGAAAGATTTGACGGTGTCCCCGACACCAGGAAAACGCCTGGAGAAAGTCTCGGATACTCTGCCGGATCCCCGTCTCATCGTATAGAAAAAACGGCGTGGGCAGATCGGATATCAATTGTTTCAGCTTTTTGCGCGGCAGGAAAACCTCATCCATCGCACTGTGCTCCACGGCCATACCGCCGCTCCTTTCTGTAAAAATGCTCCCGGCCGGTGTTCCGTCCGGGAGCATTCCAGATCGACTCTATTAGACATGGTCAGTATAGCACTGCGCCTGTCCATTTGCAATCAGAATCACGCCATAGCTGCCGCCATATCCAATAGAACCCGGATTCAGCAGCCACAGGCCGTCCGTTTCCCGGCAGTATGCCACATGGGTATGTCCAAAGGCCGCCACCTGCACGCCAGCTTCCCGCGCCGCCAGCTCCATGCGGAGCAGGCCGCTCTTGACGCCGTAGGCATGGCCATGGGTCAGCAGCATGGGCACCCCGCCCAATTCCTGACGCACCGTCAAGGTTTCGGTTGGCAACGGCAGGTCACAGTTTCCGGGAACCGAAATCACCGGATAGTCCGGAAAGCGTTTTCCCAGCTTTCGGGCATCCCGCTGATGGTCCCCCAGGTGGAAAATATAATCAGGCCGTTCCCGCAGAACGGCATCCTCCATAGCGGAGAACTGGCCGTGGGAATCGGAAAGGACCAAAATTTTCATGGGTCATCACCTTTTTTTCCGTCACACATATACTGGGATGAACAGATCATCGTGTGAAATGGAGGTAGTCATATGGATCGTCAATCCTTTCCCTTTCAGGAGCAGGACATTCGTCGCGTTTTAGGCAGCCCCGAAGGGCAAAAGTTGTTACAATTGCTGAATCGGGACGGTGGCCAGGCTTTGCGTCAAGCCGCCAACGCCCTGCGCAGCGGCAACACCCAGGCAGCCATGGAGATTCTGGCCCCCGTCATGGAAACCAAGGAGGCCGCGGAACTGGTGGATCAGATCAATCGCAAATGAGGTGACCATAAATGGAGGATCTTGAAAACAAGATCGGTGAGATATTGGGCGATCCTCAGGCCATGGCTGGGATTCTGTCCCTGGCACAAAGCCTGGGACTGACACCACCGGAACAGACGGAACCATCTGCCCCTCCGCCGTCCTCGCCGCCTCCACAGCAGGACCCCATGGCCAGTTCCATGGCACAGCTGCTGTCCATGGCTGGGTCCCTGGGCGGCAAGGAATTGGCGCTATTACAGGCGCTGCGTCCCCTGCTGCGGGAGGATCGCCGGTTCAAACTGGACCGGGCCATCCAGGCGGCCAGAATCTCACAGATTGCTGGAACAGCTATGAAAACACTGGGAAATTCAGATACCGGAAGGTGATGGACCTTGTATAATCGCTACATTCCATCGGCTGATGGCAGCTACATCTGTCAGCCGGTGGCGGAATTGCCCCATCTGGAGGGCAGCACATCCGACAACCGGCCGCCCACTCCCTCGCCGCGTCCGACGGCGGCATCCTGTTTGAGCCGTCTGCTGCCATCGGACCTGGAGGCCGACGATCTGTTGATTCTGCTGATTCTGTTGTTGCTGTTTCTGGACCAGGACGGTGAAGCCGATTCCACCCGGGCCTTATTGGCCGCTGCGGCCTTCCTCATTCTTCGCTAGGGAGTATTTGGGTGCCGTCCGGCAGCTGAAACATCTCCTGCAAAGACGTGTCCTCCGGTGTCAGCAGCTGGCAGGACGTTTGCCGCAGCTGGTAGACTGGTGTATCCCCTTCCAACACATCGGCTCGATACAGCAGCTGTGCATCGACATCCACCCAGTAACGGACTTCCTGTTCTCCCTCTTGGGCGGCAACGTAGAGGCAGTCATGGGACTGGGTTTCATCAAAGGTGACAAAGCCGGCATCTAAAATTTCGGATTCCGGCAGAGCCAGCAACGTCTCATAGGTGGGTATCCCCAGCAGATCGTCAAAGGACACCGTTTCATCCAGTGTCAGGGATCGAACCGCGTCATCGGTACCATACCAAATCCAGACGGTTATCCCGTCGGTGAGCAGATGTTTGGTTTCGCTGCCCACGGACAACTGGGCCCGGAGACAAGCGCCGCTGCGCCAAAGCTGCACCGTCTGTGTGGCTACCTCCTGTTCCCACAGGGTCGACACAGACAGCACCTGATGATATGCCGTTGACCGGGACAGGGTTCCCAATGCCATCTGGACATTATCCGCATTCAGTTGCAGGAAGGGTTCTTTCACATCGGATAAGGGTAACTCACCGTCGGCGGCGCCCAAATCCTCCGGCAGCTGGATCACATCCCGCTGTCCGCCCCGGATGCTCAGCAGCACCAGAGCCAACAGCAGCGCCAGAACAAACAGCGTGGCAGCAATGACAATGCCGGCAGATTGTTTGCCAGTGTGATTGTGCATTGCTGCCACGCTCCTTTCTGCTGTCTATCCGTTAGACCTGAAAATCTTCCGGCCGATGGTCCGTCAGGCCAAAGTGCCAGGCAATGGCCTCCACAATCCGGCCACAGGCATTGCCGTCGCCATAGGGGTTCACCGCCTTTGCCATCTTGGCGTAAGCCGCTTCGGAATCAAGAAGCTCTCCGGCCAGACGGACAATCTCCGCCTGCTCCACGCCGACCAGTTTGGCGGTACCGGCGGCAATGGCTTCCGGCCGCTCCGTCTCCCGCCGCATGACCAGGACAGGCTTCCCCAGTGCGGGCGCTTCCTCCTGCAATCCGCCGGAATCTGTCATCACCATATAGCACCGGGCCATAAGGTTGTGCATCTCCTCCACATTGACCGGATCGATGAGATGGACCCGCTTCACATTGCCCAGGATGCCGAACACGCACTCCCGCACCGCCGGGCTCAGATGGACCGGATAGACCACCTCCACATCGGGGTGGCTTTCCACCAGCTCCGCGATGGCGTGCATGATATTGACCATGGGCTGGCCGTAATTTTCTCTGCGGTGACAGGTGACAACGATGACCCGTCTGGAGTGGAAATCCAGTTCATTGAGACACTGTGTAGAGAACACAAAATCGTCCCGAACTGTGGTTTTCATGGCATCAATGGCCGTGTTGCCGGTGATAAAGATTTCTCCGTTGACCGCCTCCCGGCGGAGATTTTCCGCATTGGCCTTGGTGGGAGAAAAGTGCAGATCGGCCATATCGCTCACCAGCACCCGGTTCATCTCCTCCGGATAGGGAGAGTATTTGTCACCGGTGCGCAGACCCGCCTCCACATGGCCGATGGGCACTTGATGGTAGAAGGCCGACAGGGCGCCGGCGAAGGTGGTGGAGGTGTCGCCGTGGACCAGAATCAAATCGGGCTTGGCCTCCTCGATGACGCTGTCCATGCCCAGAATAGTCTTCGTGGTGATTTTGGTCAACGTCTGCTGCTTTTCCATGATATTCAGATCATAGTCGCCTTTCAGCTGGAAAATCTCCATAACGGAGTCCAACATCTCCCGGTGTTGGCCGGTCAGGCAGCACAGGCTCTCCATTTGCGGATGGGCCGCCAGCTCCTTGACCAGGGGGGCCATTTTAATGGCCTCTGGCCGTGTGCCGAACACAGACATAACTCTAATCTTTTTCATCTTCAACTTCCTTTTGTTCTCCATGCGGATGCGCATGGTCATTGTGTTCGTGGGGGGTGATGGCGAATATCACCTTGAGGCCAATGGCGCCGACAACGATGATGGCGCCGATGAGAAACAGCGCCCGCAGTGCGCCGGATGACGTCAGTACCACGGCGGACAAGCCCAAAATGGCCGTCATCATATAGGCAATGGCAACCGTCTGCTTCTGATTGAACCCCATATCAATGAGCCGGTGGTGGATATGACCCCGGTCGGCCTGCATCGGGTTCTGGCCCTTGGCCAGACGCCGCAGAATGGCAAAGCAGATATCAAAAATGGGCAGGCCGAGAATCAAAAACGGTACGGCAAAGGAGATGATGGCGTACAGCTTGAATAGTCCCTGAATGGACACCGTGGCCAGAATATAGCCCAAAAAGGTGGAACCGGTATCGCCCATAAAGATTTTCGCCGGGTTCATATTATAAGGAATGAAACCCAGGCAGGCGCCCAACAGGGCAGCCATGATAATAGCTACATTGCCCTCGGCTATGAGCATGGCTGTCACCAGCAGCGTAGCGCTGGAAATGGCTGAGACGCCCACCGCCAGGCCATCCAGGCCGTCAATGAAGTTGACGGCGTTGGTGATGGCCACAATCCAGATGATGGTCACCGGAATGGCCAGTTTACCCAAATCCAAGTAGGGCTCCGGACTGGTAAGAATGGGATTTGACACATATTGGATGACGTTACCGTAGTAGACGGCCACACCGGCAGCTGCGATCTGCACCAGGAATTTCGGTACCGCTTTCAGCGTCATAATGTCGTCAAAAATACCCAAAACGACAATCATGACCGCGCCGATCAGGATACCCCGAATCTCCGGCTGAATTTCCACAAACAACAAAACGCTGAGGAAAAAGCCCAGAAAAATCGCCAGTCCACCCAGTCGTGGGATGGGCGTCTTGTGCATCCGGCGGGCATCCTTTGGTACATCGATGGCGCCCACCTTATAGGCCATTTTTTTGACCAGCGGCGTCGTCGCAAAGGTGACGGCGATGGCCGTCAGCAACGCCAGCAGGATATATTTCACCAAACTCAAATCGAGTTCTGCCACTATGTGGAAACGCTCCTTCCGTTAACCGGCCACAAAGCCGACCTTTTTATAGACTTTCCGCAGTGTCTTCTCCGCCAGATACCGGGCCCGCTCAGCGCCCTCTTTGTAGACGCTTTCCAGATAGGCCTTGTCGCCCATGAGGCGCTGCGCTTCCTCCCGAACAGGGCGCATCAGCTCCACCACGGCCTCGCCCACGGCAGGCTTAAAGACGCCATAGCCCTGACCGGCAAACTCCGCTTCCGCTTCTTCCATGGTCTTGCCGGTAGCGGCGCAGTAGATGGTCAACAGGTTGGATACGCCGGGCTTGTTCTCCTTGTCATAACGGACCGCCGTCTCGCAGTCGGTGACGGCACGCTTGAACTTGCGCATGATATCCTCAGGCTTATCCATCATATAGACACATCCATCCGGATCGGACTTGCTCATCTTGCTGTCAGGATTGCCCAGGCTCATGATGCGGGCGCCCATCTTGGGGATAAACGGCTCCGGCAGCGTAAAGGTGTCGGAATAGACACCGTTAAACCGGTTGGCAATATCGCGGCACAGCTCCACATGCTGCTTCTGGTCCTGGCCCACAGGCACCAAGTCCGTCTGATACAGCAGAATATCCGCGGCCATGAGTACCGGATAGGTAAAGAGACCCGCAGTAATATTGTCTGCGTGTTTCTGAGACTTATCCTTAAACTGGGTCATCCGGGACAGTTCGCCAAACTGGGTATAACAACCCAACACCCAACTCAGTTCCGCATGCTGGGGTACATGGGATTGGATGAACATAATGTTCTTCTTGGGGTCCAGGCCACAGGCAATATACTGGGCCAGCTGCTCCAGGCTGCGGCGGCGCAAATTGGCCGGCACCTGCCGCACCGTAATGGCGTGCATATCCACGATGCAGTACAGGCAATCGTATTCATCCTGCAAAGCCACCCAGTTTTTGATGGCTCCCATATAAGAGCCCAGCGTCAGGTCGCCACTGGGCTGAATGCCGGAAAAAATCCGTTTTTTTCTCTCGTCCATGAAAGATATTCCTTCCCTTCTGCAGTTCGTGGCAGAACGCCACGATTCTAAGTCGATATTTTATCACACCCCGTCGGAAAATTCAATCTGTCATTGACTTTCGCCGCGATTAAAATATAATTGGTATAGAGTAACGCAAGAAATAATCCCGGAGGTATCATCTTCTATGACAATTATGACAATCGACAAGGACTTTTTTGCGCAGATGGAGGCCCGCATCCCCAAGGGCGAAGTACGCACCCGCTTCGCCCCCTCCCCCACCGGTTATATGCACGTGGGCAATCTGCGTACCGCACTGTATACCTATCTGATCGCCCGTCATCTGGGCGGTAAGTTCCTGCTGCGCATTGAGGACACGGATCAGGAGCGTCTGGTGGAAGGCGCCACTGATATCATTTACAATACCCTGCGTCAGTGCGGCCTCAACTGGGATGAAGGCCCCGATCTGGGCGGCCCCGTGGGTCCCTACATTCAGACTGAGCGCCGGGACCTCTACGGCAAGTATGCCGAACTCCTCATTGAGCGCGGCGGCGCGTATCGCTGCTTCTGCACCAAGGAGCGGCTGGAGGAACTCCACAAGGACAACCCCACAGCCAAGTACGACGGTCTCTGCGCCACGCTGACCCAGGCCGAGATTGATGAAAAGCTGGCCGCCGGTATTCCCTACGTCATCCGTCAGAAGATTCCCCGGGAAGGCACCACCACCTTTGTGGACGCCACCTTCGGTGAGATTACGGTTCCCAACGACACGCTGGATGACAATGTGCTAATCAAGTCCGACGGTCTGCCCACCTACAACTTCGCCAACGTCATCGACGATCATCTGATGGGCATTACCCATGTGGTCCGCGGCAGCGAATACCTGTCCTCTTCCCCCAAGTACAATCTGCTGTATGAAGCCTTTGGTTGGGACATTCCCACCTATGTCCACTGTTCTCCCGTTATGCGTGACGCCCAGCACAAAATGTCCAAACGTCATGGTGATCCCTCCTATGAGGACCTAATCGCCCAGGGCTATCTGTGTGAAGCCGTGGTTAATTATGTGGCTTTGCTGGGCTGGAGTCCCGGCGGTGAGCAGGAAATTTTCTCCTTGGACGATTTGGTCAAAATCTTCGACCTCAAGGGCATTTCCAAGTCCCCTGCCGTCTTCGATATCGTTAAGCTCAAGTGGATGAATGCCGAGTATATCAAAGCCATGAGCCCCGAAGCATTTTATGCCGTGGCAGAGCCCTACTTGAAGCAAGCCATTACGAACCCGGCCATTGATCTGAAAGCCGTGGCTGCGTTGGTGCAGCCACGCTGCGAAGTTCTGACCGATCTGGCCGAGCGCGTGGATTTCCTGGACGCCCTGCCCGACTATGATGTACAGATGTATGTCCACAAGAAGTCCAAGACCACGTTGGAAAATTCTCTCCACTCTCTTCAGACGGCTCTGCCTGTGCTGGAAGCTCTGGAGACTTGGAACAACAGTGCCATTTTTGAAGCGTTGGCCGGTCTGGCTGCCGCCCAGGAGGTCAAAAACTCCGTAATGCTGTGGCCTGTCCGTGTAGCCGTCTCCGGTAAGATGTCCACCCCCGGCGGCGCCACAGAACTGTGCGAACTGCTGGGTAAGGAGGAATCTCTAAACCGCATTCGCAAAGGCATTGAACTGCTGTCCAAATAATCTGAACACCGCACAGCAGTGGCTTATTGTAAAATAGGTCCAAAAAAGACTGGACAGCACCACAAAAGGGTTGCCCAGTCTTTTTATCTTTTCCCAGAAAAACAGCAGCAAAACCACAGTAACTTACTGAGATTCAGAGGATACCCACAAAAATTCAGGGGATTCATCCCCCAATCAGAGGAGTGTTTCTATGAGGAAGCGAGACTTGCGGCGTCCCTTTGTTCGCCAGTTCTACCGGCGGAACCGGGTAAATTTTTCTTTGGCAATGCTGACTACAGTAGCTATGGCCATTGTGAATTTGGTCATCTCCTGGATGCTCCAACAAGCTATGGATTTAATTGCAGGTGTGGAAGGTACATTGCCATTGCAACAGCTGCTATGGGTGTTCTTTGGTGTTGTAATCACTATTATTTTAGTTGGATTATTACGAGCATGGGTGATGCCCCGATTTTATGCCCGGGCCATGGGCCAGTACAAGGACTACGCTTTCGAGCAGCTTTTGCGAAAGAACATCTCCAGCTTTGCCGGTGAAAATACTTCCACTTATCTCTCCGCTTTCTCTAACGATACAGCCAGTATCGAATTAAACTATCTTGAAAACCTCTTCACCTTGGTGATGGACTCATTATTGTGCTTGGGTGCATTCGTGATGATGTTCTGGTATAGCCCGTTGTTGACGGTGATCGCCTCGGGACTGTCTCTGCTGTCGCTGGCGGCGTCTCTATTGACCGGCAAACGTTTAGTGGCCGCCGAAAAAGAGGTTTCCCGAAAAAATGACAGCTTTCTCTCTATGCTCAAAGACGGACTTGTGGGGTTCTCTGTCATAAAGAGTTTTCGGTCTGAGAAGGACATTTTGAAACTATTTTCCGAGAGTAATCGGCAGGTGCAGAATGCGAAGGCACATAGCAACCGGCTACGGAAGATTTTAAATACCATTGGCATCATTGCCGGGCTTATTGCGCAATTCGGCGTGTTCCTGACGGCGGCTGCCATGGCGGTGGCTGGATGGGACGTCACTCCAGGTATGGCGTGGGTGTTTTTACAGCTCAGTGGTTTAGCGGTAATGTTTTTAGAGGAAGCCCCCTCGTTATTTTCCAATCGCGCGGCCGCCTTGGGCCTGGTGGAAAAACTCGCCTGTTCTCTGGCCGAAAATGTTCGCGAGGAAGGGCGTCCCATTCCAAACGTATTAAATAACGGTATTCAGCTGCGCAATCTCTCCTTTGCTTATCCTGGCGGAGAAGCGGTACTCCACAAGGTGAATGTTTTGTTTCAGGCGGGCAAGAGCTATGCTTTAGTGGGAACCTCCGGCTCAGGAAAATCCACCTTGTTGAATTTACTGATGGCGGGTCAGGACGGGTACGACGGGGAGATTTTCTACGATGAGCGTGAACTGCGCTCCATTCATACGGACTCTTTATATGAACTGGTATCCCTGGTGGAGCAGAATGTTTTTGTATTCAACAGCACCCTGCGAAATAATATTACGATGTTCCAGAATTTTCCAGAAATTCAAATCAAACGGGCAGAATCTCTTTCCGGCTTGTCAAATCTGGTAAAGCAAAAGGGAGAAAATTACCTCTGCGGTGAAAATGGCGTCGGTCTCTCCGGTGGGGAGCGCCAACGGATAGCAATTGCTCGTTGCCTGTTGCGCGAAACCCCGGTGCTCTTAGTGGATGAAGCCACCTCTGCTTTAGATAAGGAAACGGCCTACCGAGTGACCAGCTCAATACTGGACTTAAAGGGTCTGACTCGAATCGTGGTGACACATTCCCTGGAGGAGGCACTGCTTCGCAGGTATGACGATATTCTGGTATTGAGCCACGGTCGTGTGGTGGAGGAAGGAAAATTTGACCAGTTGATGGAGCAAAAAGGATTGCTTTACTCTCTCTTCACAGTGGCACAGTGAGCTTGATCTTACGTAATTGACGGAGTTCCTTACGTTAGAGAATCGCCGGTATTTGACGCCTTGAGCGTTGTGCGCTATACTTGTACCAGCCTATAGCGTATACGGAAGTTAAGTTCCCTCAGTAACCTGAACCACCGTCCCCGCCAGCAGCAACAGCGCCAGCAGATTGGGAAAGGCCATCAAACCGTTGGTCAGGTCTGCCAGCTGCCACACGGCCTCCACTGACAAATAGGGCGCCACCGCCACAGCGGCAATGCAGAGCCAGCGGTACATCTGTTCCGCCACGTGACTGCCGCGGGTCAGATAGGCCAGACACCGCTGGGCGTAGTAATGCCAGCCGATGACTGTGGCAAAGGCAAACAGCAGCAGACTGACCATCAGAACAAACCGACTGAACGAGGGTGTAAACGGCAAGCCGGATACAAAAGCGGTATTGGTAATGGAGACACCATCCCCGCCCTGCTGCCACGCGCCGGTTACCACAATAGCCAGACCAGTCAGTGTACACAGTACAATGGTATCAATAAACGTACCGGTCATAGAAGCCAGCCCCTGTCGGTCGGGCCGGATGCCACGGACCATACCGGCGGCAATGGCCGCCGTACCCATACCCGCCTCGTTGGTAAAAAGCCCCCGTGCAATCCCCTGTCGCATGGCAATAAACACGGACCCCACCGCACCGCCGGCGACAGCTTTGGGGGCCAGTGCGCCGGTCAGAACCTGTCCCACCGCCATGGGCAGCGCTTTCCAGTTCCACAAAAGCAATGCGCTGGTCAGCAGAATGTAGCCGACAGCCATAATGGGTACCAGAGTTTCCGCCACAGTACCGATGCGCTCCACACCGCCCAACAACACTGCCGCTGTGGCCACGGTCACCAGCAAACCGGCCAGGACCACGGCTGGCGGCCGATAAGCTCCAAACAGCCACAATCCCCAAGTTCCCTGAAAATCCGGTGCAAAAAACCGTGCCACAGCAGCGCTGATGCCATGGACCTGGGCCACAGTACCAATGCCGAACGCTCCAGCGAACACGGCGCAGATGGCGTAACAGATTGCCATAACCCGGCCTTTTCGTCCCAAGCCCTGCTCCATATAAATGCAGGGACCGCCGCCCTGAGGGCCGGAATATCGTACTGCCAGCAGTCCTTCGGCGTACTGCGTTGCCATTCCCAGAAAACCCGCCACCAGCATCCAAAACAATGCACCGGGGCCACCGATGGAAATAGCCGACGCTACACCAATGATGTTGCCGGTACCGATGGTGGCCGCCAGCGCTGTACACAGAGCCCGAAATGGTGTGGCTCCCCCCGATTCCGTCTGCGGGCCGAAGGCCGTTTTCAATCCGGTTTTCAGCCCTCGCAGCTGAATGAAGCGGAGCCGGATGGTAAATAGGGCACCCACTGTTAGAATCAAGCCCATCATGGGCCAGCCCCAGACCCATGTGCAGAGTGTTTCAAGCCATACTGCCATTTTGGCTGCCTCCTTTGTCTGTCAATACTGTACAGTATGCGTTTTTAGAGGCAGTTAGAAATATTTTCTCTTGACAATCTAAATTTTCCATAGTATAATAACCGAGCAATTGAAAGTTTGCTGGTATAGCTCAGTCGGTAGAGCAGCTGATTCGTAATCAGCAGGTCGTGTGTTCGAGTCACATTACCAGCTCCAAAAGGATATCGCTTCGGCGATGTCCTTTTGCTTTATGCCGATTATAACAAAACACCGGAGCTTCTCAGAAGTTCCGGTGTTTTCTCTTATTCCTTGGTCAGTGCCTGGGCGGCGGGCTCGATAGCCGTCAGATCGACCTGCTCGATACAGCCCATGTCGGCCATCTGCGCCACTGCGGGATCGATGGGCAGCCGGGCCAGAATGGGAATGTTATACTGCTGCGACATGGCATCCAGATGGCTCTTGCCGAAGACCTCCGTCTTCTTTCCGCAGTCAGGGCACTGATAGTAGCTGTAGTTCTCTACAAAGCCCAGAACCGGAATTTCCATCATCCGTGCCATGTTGACAGCCTTGGCCACAATCATGGAAACCAGATCCTGCGGTGTTGCCACCACAATAATACCATCAATGGGCAGGGACTGGAACACCGTCAGAGGCACGTCACCCGTTCCGGGAGGCATGTCCACAAACAGGTAGTCCACATCGCCCCAAATTACATCGGTCCAGAACTGCTTGACCGCACCGGCCAGAACGGGACCACGCCACAGGACGGGAGACGTTTCATCATCCAGCAGCAAATTGATGGACATCACCTGAATGCCCTCCTTGCTGATAGCCGGGACGATACCGGCTTCCGTGGCTTCCCGGCACTCACTGACGCCGAACGCCTTGGGGATGGACGGACCGGTGATATCGGCGTCGAGAATGGCTGTGCTGTGGCCTTGCTTTGCCATTGCACAGGCCAGCATGGAGGTGACGGTGGATTTACCCACGCCGCCCTTGCCGGACACAACAGCAATCACTTTCTTAACGTGGGAACCAGGATTGGCCGGGGCCAGCAAGCTCTCCTTCGTGCGGCTGCCGCAGTCGGAACTGCTGCAGGAAGAGCAGTTGCCGGAACATGCTTCACTCATATTGATGCGCTCCTTCTACGCCCGAAGGCGTTGTAAATTCTTTCTTGATTGTAGTCCCTGCGGCGTAGAAAGTCAAGGCGGCATATGCCATTTTCACACATTTTAGACTGGGGCATACACTGATCATGAAGGCGCTTGCCTATCAAATTTCCATTAGGAGGTATCCCCTATGTCTGAGAAATGCCAGGTGGGTGCAGTCAACGACCTGGGCGGCATTCGCGAGGCCGTTTGCATCCACACCAAGAAAATCTGTGACTCCTGTATTGACAAGGACTGCATTGAGGATCTGCGGGTGTTCCTGACCCAGGATTCCCAAGCCATTCTGGAGCAGGCCACCAACGTCAAGGCCCGCAGCGCCGAGCTGCTGTACGTCTGCCTCGATGTGGAGCCGGCCCAATTCAACACTGGCCACTACACCGTGGACATTACTTATTATTACCGCATTTTGGTGGACGCCATCGTCTGCGGCACCCGTCCCTGCACCATCTGCGGTCTGTCCGTGTTCTCCAAGCGGGTCATCCTCTGCGGCGGCGAGGGCAGCGCCCGGACCTTCAGCAGCAAGACTGTCATGGACGGCTGTGACCGTCAGCGCCTCATGCAGACCGCAACGCCCGACGCCCTGGTGGAGGTCATTGACCCCATGATCCTCGCCAGTAAGGTAGTGGACGTCTGCAACTGCCGCTGCAACGAAAACACCTGCCTGGAGCTGCCCGGCTTCATCTGCGGCTGCTTCGACGGCGAACTGGTCCTCAACGGTGAGAGCCGCCGCCTGTACGTCACCATCGGTCAGTTCTCCATCATCCGTATGGAGCGGGACACCCAGCTGCGTATCCCCAGTTACAGCTACTGCATCCCCACCAAGGACTGCGCCGCCACCGGTTCCGGCGCCGACGAGAGCCCCTGCGACATGTTCAGCAAGATCAAGTTCCCTGTCTCCTCCTTCTTCCCCGCTTGCGGCGAGAGTGAATGCGCTGCCCTGGCCGGTGTCAATGATGACTGCGGCTACGGCAATAACAATAACAACTCCAATTCCAACAACAACTGCGGCTGCCGTATCGTTCGCTGAGCAGTCACACAACAACGGGGCATCCCGGCGCCAGGCCGGGGTGCCCCGTTCCCCTTCTCGGAACAATAGTTTGACAAGTTTAATCACAGCGAAAGCCGGTTTGTTACGCCCATTGTGTCCAATTCCTCCGGGTCATGGGTCACCAACAGTACCGTTCGCCCGGTGCAGCGCTTCAAGGTATCCGTCAGAACCACCTGTTTCGTGGCGGCGTCCAGTCCCCGGAATGGCTCGTCCAACAGCAGCAGATCGTACTGTGCCAGCAACGCTCGCAAAATGGCAACCCGTCGCTTCTGTCCGCCGGACAGTTCCCGGACCGGCTGACGACTGCTGTTCTCCAGTCCCACTGCCTTCAAAGATGCTTCCACGGTTTCCGGTGTCAGAAACGGCGTCACCAGACGGATATTCGCCACCGCATTGAGGTTTTCACACAGCCGGTCCTCCTGAAAAACTGCGCTGATACGCAGGCCGTCCAATCCTGTGATCTCACCGCGCTGAGGCCGGTCTAAGCCCATGAGAATCCGCAGCAGCGTTGTCTTGCCGGAACCGGACGGCGCCATCAATCCTGTGATGGTTCCGGCGCGCAGACAGGCCGAAAAGCCGCGGAGAACCTTCCTTTCTCCAAAGGAACGGTACACTTCCCGGATGATGATATCCTCCATGGCTCACATCCTTTCCAGCGCCCGGAACAGTAGACGCAGCAGCGTCTGAAATAACCGTTCACAGCCCACACTCAGCAGCACGATCACGACAGTCCAGGCAAACAGGTCCCGCGTATCCAGATAGACCTTGGCCTGATACAGCTGCGCGCCGATGGACCCGTCTGGCATCCCGATAACCTCTGCGGCCATACCGGATTTCCATGCAAGACCCACCGCGGTGGCACAGGCGGACTGGAAATACGGCGCCACCTGGGGTGCATAAATGTACCGCAGCCGCCGTCCCGGTGAGATGGCAAACACCTGAGCCATCTCCAGCAGCTGACGATCTGCCGCCCGGATACCGGCGGCGGTACTGCCGTAAACCACAGGCAGCACAATGAGAAAAGAGATCACCACCGCCAGGGATTGGGCGGAAAAGAGAATCAGGACCAGAATGATAAAGGATGCCACAGGAATGGATTTCACCGTCAGCAGCAGCGGCGCCAGCAGTTCTTCCACCCGGCGGTATCGAACCGCCAGGGCCGCCAGTCCGGCCCCCGCCGCGACGCCCAGCAGGAAGCCGGCGGCAATTCGTCCGGTGGAACACAAAACCGCTCCATAAAATGCCGGTACGGCCAACAGCTCCCCCACCCGGAGCAGAACTTCCCAGGGCGACACCAGGAAAATTCGCTGGTGAATCACCATGGCCGCCGCCTGCCATACCAGGAGCCAGAAAACCACGGCCCACAGGCGCAGGGTTCCTCGCTTCTTCCTTGCCATCAGCCAAGGAAATAGAAATCGTCAGCGGGCATGGAGCCACCGATGGATTTCGGATTCTGCTCCAGCAGCACCGTCAGATAGCCCGACAACTTCTCCTGCAATTCCTGTCCGCGAATCAGGGTGATATTACAGGCGGGAATGGCCTGGACAGCTACCTGGGCCGGTACAATATCGTACTGTCCCACCAGCTGAGCGGCATCCTCCACATGGTTGTTGACATAGTCCACAGAGGTCTGATAGTGTTCCAAGAATGCCGTCACCGCGTCGGGATGGGCCTCTACAAAGTCCCGGCGGCCAATGAGTACACCAGTAATCATGGAAGAGGGTGTCTCACTGTCTGCTTGCAGGCGTTCCCATTCCTCCGTCAAATCCAAGGCCACACGAATTTGGTCACTCTGCATCTGCGCTGTGGTGACAAAGGGCTGGGGCAGCATGGCAACAGCGTTCTCCTGGGCCAGCAGCGCCGCCAGGCACTCGCTGTGCTCACTCTTCCATTCAATGGTCACATCGGTGGTCGGGTCAATGCCGTTCTGTTCCAGAACATAGTTAAGGGCATATTCCGGCGTGTTGTCCTTGCCGCTGGCATAGATGGTCTTGCCCCGCAGATCCTCCACTGTGGAAATGGTGTCGCCGCTCTCCACCATATACAGAACGCCCAGCGTATTGATGGCCAGCACTTCCACGCCGCCGTCCATATTATGGTAGAGCACCGAAGCCAGATTGGCAGGCACCGCCGCCAGGTCCACCTCACCTTTCGCCAGCAGCGGCGTCACCAGATCCGCCGAAGCCTCAATGGAAAACGTATAATCGCAGCCCTCCAGCTCGCCCTTGTCAGCCGCGTCCATCATCTGGACCATGCCCATGGCCGTGGGACCTTTCAGCGCAGCAACGCGAATGGGCACCACATCGGTTTCCGCAGACGCTTCCGGCGTCTCCGCCGACGGTTGGCCGCAGCCGGTCAGCATCGCTGCGGTCACAGACAGGGCGCAGAACAGGGAAAATAGTTTTTTCATCATATGGCGTTCTTCCTTTCTAAGCCGATTGGCTTCCATAGTCGTATTGTACTCTCTGGCCGGTGGTTTGTAAATATCTCCTGCCCGGCTGTGCCTTTGGTGATTTTATCACAGAAGCCCCGACGCATATCTGTTATACTGTGGTCAAAGATAAAGAAACACCGTCATATCGGACGGCAAAACTGCAAGGAGGAACGGATTATGTCTGTACTGCACATCACAAAGGATACGTTTGAAAAGGAAGTCATGGCGTCCACGGTACCGGTACTGGTGGATTTTTGGGCCACCTGGTGCGGCCCCTGCCGCATGGTTGGCCCCATCCTCGATGAAATCGCCGCCGAGCGCAGCGATATTAAGGTTTGCAAAATCAACGTGGATGAGGAGCCGGAACTGGCCGCCCGCTTCCAGATCATGACCATTCCCACTCTGATGGTTATCAAGAACGGCGCTATCGTACACCAGTCCGCCGGCGCCCGGCCCAAGCAGCAAATTCTGGATTTGCTGTAAAACTGGATACCCATGCCCCGGCTGCGATCTTGCCCCGCAGTCGGGACATTTTACGTTCAATATGGCACACGCGGTTCCCAGCCACTGGCTGAGAACCGCGTTTTTTCTAATATTTATTGAAGGTTTTTCGCAAACCGCTGCAAAATCGCGGCTACCTGAGCGCGAGTAGCAGAGCCGCCGGGAGACAATCGCTGATCTCCCACGCCGGAAATCAAGCCCCGGTCCACGGCCCAGCCCATGGCCTGGACCGCATAGCCGGACACCGCCGACGCATCACGGAAGCCGTCCAGTGAACCGCTGCTTTCCCCGGCTACCCCCGCATGGTTGGCATACCGATATAGGATAGTAGCCATCTGCTCGCGGGTCACCGGTACATTGGGGGCAAAGCGGCTGTCGCTGACGCCCTGGACAATGCCGTTCGCCGCGGCCCAGGCCACGGCCTGGGCATACCAGGCGTCGGCCGGGACATCGACAAAGTTGGCGGCACTCTCATTAGGCGCTCCTGCCATCCGATGGAGCACTGTCACCAGCATGGCGCGACTCATGGACACGTTGGGCCCAAACTCTGTCTCGCTGATGCCCAAGAACAGGCCGTTGGACACGGCGTAGTTCACCGCTCCAGCGTACCAGTCGTTGGGACCCACGTCGGTAAAGGCGTGCACCTGCACCGTATTTTCTTCGGGTGTCTCCTCTGGCGTCTCCTCCGGCACCACTTCCGGCTCCCGCTCAAAGGTTACCACCACCGTATCTGTGGCTTTGAGGCCTGTCAGTCGGGTGGTCAATGCCACTTCCCTGCCGTTCACCAGAATTTTTGCAATACGATATCCTGCATCTGGTGTGATGGTAACGGTGCCATCACTGGCCGCGTTGATTTTACCGCCGGTACCATTGACGGAGACCGTCGGCGTCCGGTCCTCCACGGCGGGAGAGGATGTCCCGCCGGCAGGCGCTTGCATTACAGACAGTGCAACCGTGTCATACTTCGTTCCATTCAGGAACCGGTCCAATACCGTAGCCTCGGGCACAGTGGTCACCTGGGTTCCGGCGGCCACTGTCAGCGTTCCCAGGTCCAGCGTGCCGTCCGCTGCCGTCAACGGCGTCCGTGAGGCGACGTACAGCGTCACAGTTCCTGCCGCACTGTCCACCGTCACGGCATAGGTGTCGCCTTTCCCCTGGAACTGCACCGTCTGGACATTGGTAATGTTGATCGTGACTTCAGCCGCATACCGGTCGGTTCCTACGTCCCGCAGCTCCACAGCCGCTGTCGTCCCCTGCTTGTCAAAGGATAGGGAAAGCTCCGCGGCCAGAACATTGGCCGACAGCATGGCGCCCAGGGTCAGCGCACAGATTCCCCGTTTGATCCAACGCTTCATTGCGTCCTCCATTTCTACCATTGCGTTACTGCTCCAATACGATACCGGGCATGGAATCGTAGCGGGGTACGCTGATTGTCAGTATGTCGCTGGTCATACGCGGATTGTCGCCGTTCACCGTCTCAGCGCGCCACATCTGGGCCTGCAATGCAATCATCACCAGATTTCCGGCTGCATGGTTGTCGCCGTGGTCCTCATTGACCTGCCGGAACGCCGCCTGATTCTCGGGAATAAAGAGGAAGAAGCCGTCGCTGATGGTGCTGACCTGCCCATCCTCCGGAATTTCCGCAAAGAGCAGCGTCTCGCCGGACAAGGTCTGCTTGGTGACCACCGGCGCCTCTGCGGAGCCGGGCTTCATAGACTGCACCTGTGCCGCCACACGGACACTGTTATACAGGGGATCGCCACGATAACTACCGGTGACCACCACCGTTCCGGCGGGAATGGTCTCTGTCTGGCCGCCGCCGATGGAATAGGTGTAATCCTGCTCCAGAACACCAATAGAAGCCCCCTCTGTAAAGGCGATATTGTCGCCCGGATAGCTGAGCAGGTGGATATCCGACGGGGCCACATAGTCCGGTACGCCGGTAATCACCACCTGGGCAGCATCATACATCCAGATGCGGGTATCCGATGCCTCCACACCGGGCTTATTGAAGTATGCCAGGAAGGTCTCACCGCTCTGATTCTCGTTGTCAGTGAAAGAGCCGCTCTTGGCTACAGTTTCCTGCCCAGTTTCACCGATGACGGTCACCGTATAGGTGCCGTCGGCGGGAAGCTGCGCACCGGTGATCTTCCAGCCGCCGGTGGTCAACAGTTGCTCCTCCTTGGCGGTAATCACAATGTCGCCGTTTTCCCGCCGGTCGATATCATAGCGGTCAGCGTCAATCGTCTGATCATAGGAGATGCGGACCTGATTGGATTCCGCTGTTGCAGTCTCATAGCCAAGCTTGTCAATCACGCGCACCGTATAGGTAAACGCCATATTGTTGGCAGCGCCTACCGTATCCACGTAGGTCTGCGTCTCACTGCCGTTACCAAGGAGGAAGCCCAACGGAGTGCCGTTGCGCAAAATTTCATAGCCCTGGACGCGGTCGGCGTCACCGGACACGGTGATGGTCAGCTTTGTCTGCTGCTCGCCCTCGACAGCAGCAGTCACCGCAGCCGTCAACTCTGCCTGCCGTTCCCCATTGAGGCCGTCCCGGCGGGACTGGTCATTGAGATACCAGATATTGCGGGTTTCCTCCGTATACTCCGCCAACGCCGTTTTTGTCTGCTGGCTGAGTTCCATGCCCCAACGGGTAAAGAACTCGGTCAAGTCCTTGCCGGTAATCTCTGCGGCAATCAATGCAATTCGGTCATCCTTGCTGGCTGCGTCACTGTAGGCTCCAGCCTTCCACTTGGCAAAGAACGCATTGTAGAAGTCCAGCGCACCCGCACCGTCCAGGGGATTTCCCGCCCCGTCGTAGGCCAGATGCAGCTGCCAGTACATACCCAATTGTGTAAAGACGTCGCCGGCCTGTCCCGGCTTGCCCAAGGCCACTTTGTCAAAGATAGCTGTGTACATGCCCTCCAGCCGGGAAGGTCCCGTCATATCGCCGGTATCTGCCGTCTGGGCCACCAGGGAATAAATATTGTTGGTGATCTCTGCATAGCCGATTTTGTCCATATTGTGGCCGATCTCATGGGCAATGCCCCAGCCGTACAGGCCGTTAACGTCATCGGCATCGATGCCAATGCCGGAACCACTCTGGCCCAGGGGATACCCGGTGACCATGGAACGGGTCTCCGGATAATCGATGCCCACATAGCTGCCGGCAGCAAACATAAACGCACCGGAGAACATCCGGGAGAATCGGATATACTGACGGGTCTGCATAGGATAGCGGTAGTCCACAAAAACCGCGTCATTAGCGATCACGCCCTGGGTCTTGTTGGCCAGGAACAAGAGCTGCTCCCAGGCACAGATGGCGTCATACAGCTTTTGAGTCATTTCCTCTGTATCAGCCTGTGCACCACCCAAACCGGTCAGCACTTGATCCGCAGGCAGCGACAGCAGCACGCTGGGGGTGGCGATTTCTGTTGCATTGCGAATATTGGTTCTGCGGCTGCTGTCGTTGGGGAAGGTCAGCCCGGCCACATGGGTCCGCAGGGTTTCTACATAGGCGGTAATCAGCGCTTTGCGCTCCGCTTCGCTTCTGCCGTACCACTGGTCCGGCGCAATGTCCAGCAGCGGGATCTCCGTCACCACGTTTTTCTGTGCAGAGATATCCCGGATTTGAATTTTAATCGTGTCGGCATGGCTACCACTGTACTCCAGATACAGGGAGCCGCCCCGCTCGCCGGAACCGCTGTTGCCGATTGGATTCAGATAAATCTGATTGCGCCCATTGTGAAGCGCATATCGCTTGGCTTCGGTTCCCGCCTCTGAATACTGCTGCCACTGAACCAGTGTCGCTGTCTCACCGTCGCCCAGGCCCTCCACGTAGAGGGAGACAGACTGATTGGACAGGGCGGAAATGCCCAAGGGCTGCAACGCCGAAGCCGTCTGACCATACTTCTGATCTGCGGCGGCGCTGCGGGAAGTAAAGCCGCTGCGGACCACCAACGTTTCGCCGTTCAGCAGCTGCTGGGCGTTGTCCAGTTGATCCAGCAGAATGGACCGATCCACGTAGTAGGCTTCCGCATTTTCCGCTTTTGCACGCAGGGCCGCAATGCGCTCGGCATCCGCAGCTTGGGACAGGGCCGTGTGGCTGTCGTTGGCGAACAGCGCTTCAATCTCATCGGCCAATCCATCATATTGATAAAACGCAATCTCCGACAGACTCATATTACCGGCGCCATCCCATTGCTTGGGCTGCACAGATAGCGTGGTAACGGTCGTGCGGGGGAATTTGACAATAAAATATTCGTTGTCCTTGGCTGCTTCATAGGAGACCTGGGACGCAGGCACTTCCTCCCCATTGACCCAGATGGTAAACGCCTTGAAAAAGTCCCGGAACCGTCTGCCGTCGTTGTTCTGCACATCCGGGCCCAAATCGGGAACATAGATCAGGTAGTCCATCTCATAGGCTTGATCGAACTGGAATGTAAACTTCTTGTCTTTCCACCAGGTCTCGGCAATCCAGCTGGTGCGGTAGTCTCCGTCATAGACGGAGCCGGGAAGCTGTCCCTTACTGACGTTGGCAGCCGTATTGTAAACCGGATAGGTAGCCGACACAATGATACTGTTATCCAGCCGGTTAACCGTGGGCAAGTCGGGGGCGTCCACTTGCTCCAGCTTGGGCGTGCCAACCGCCGTCAGAGAAACCGGTCCATTGCCCTTTCCATTGACACCGAAAACCTGTATCTCATAGGTCACGTCATTTTTCAGACCGGTGATGACCGCTGAAGTTTGATATTGACCATTCAAAACCACAAAGGTGTCCTCGCCCTGAATCCGGTACTGGACCCGACTGTATTGTGTGTCCTTACCGGGCTTCCAAGTGACCGTCAGTAGTGTATCTCCTGCCGTCACCGTCACATTGTCGGGCTTGTCCGGAACGCTGCTGGGCTGCGGTACCGCCCGGACCACATCCGATTTGCCGCCCTCCCAGGTCTGGCCACCGGCAGTAGACACCGGCGCCACGGCAAAATAATACGTCTTCAGGTTTTCCAGACCGGTGACGGTGCAGCTGGTGCGGTCCGTCTCCAGAACGTTGTTCAACTGGGACTCATTGGTGCCATAATACACCTTATAGCCGGTGATATTGGGGAATACATCCCAGGTAAGGCGGACTTCCTTGGTACCGGCCACAGCCTGAACGTTCTGCACCTGGGTATTTTCCGCTGCCGGGTTTTCCGGCAGAACATCTTGCAGGAACTTGATCTGTTCCACCACAATTTCCCGGTTATCGGTCACATCCACACGGATGGTGATTTTTTTGACCGGCACCCGCTGGCCCAGGGAAATGGTCACGACCTTGCGGCCATCATCCCTGGTTTGCAAGGCATAGACACCTGCGGGCGTACTTTCATCAAAGGGTACCTCGATCGTCTGATTGTCGGTAGTGATTGCTTCCACAACGCCCTTTTCCACGGGGTTGCCTGTAGAACTGACAATCTCCACCTGCTCCATCTCCACACCAGTATCGGCGTGTTCCGCCGTCAACTGAATGGGAAGCGCAATTTCCGTAGCGCCTTCCGAAGCAGAGAGCTGCACCATTTGGCCGTCATCGGCAAACAGGGATGCGACACTGCCGGACACGAGCTGTCCGCTAAGGGCCTGTTCCATCTCTGTGACGTCGACCACTTTGGACAGGATGGCGCTGGTCTGATAGTACTTCGCCTGCCCCGCAGCACCGGCTGCCATGGTCACCGTGGCCAGATCATAGATGTCCACGCGACCATCCCCGTTGAGGTCCGCCCGGGTCTCCAACGTATCCAGCCCATCTTTCACCAGTTCCACATCCGCACTGTCCACACGCCCATCGCCGTTAATGTCGCCCTGGGTAAAGGTGGCGTCGCCGGTGCCAAAAATCAATCCTTGGGAATAGTCGGACAGAGACAGGACTTCGCTGGTGTACGACTGAAAGCCATCGGCCGTAACTTGCAGCCGATATTGATTCTCCCCCGTTTCCGCCGACAAGCCGGAGATCAACAGGTCGATATATGACAACTGCTGTCCCTCTGTCCGCCAAGTGACCGTACCGGCAGCGGTACTTCCGTCGGTGAACCTCAAAGCGGCCCCGTCCGCGCAAAGACTACCCTCCGCGATGGCTGCTGTCCCCCGATACAGGGTGATCGTTCCCTGGCTCTGTGCCATCTTATCCGGCGTAATGGGATAATCCATCCGGATGGTCGCCTGGATTGTACCGGTGGCACCGGCGGCGACCGCCGCAGTCCCCGCCGTCACATGGGCGCCGTTCGTTGCCGCTGCACCGGGAATGCCGCCCATAAGACCGAAGCCCATGGAGGCCGCAAGCACACCCGACAACGTTCTATGATACCATTTCATTTGTCCTGTGTTCCTTTCTTTTGATTCTCGCCGTAAACACCTGTGGTACGTTATTCAACACCACCTGTTTGAAAACGGTTACATCATGCGCGCCATATTGTAGCATAAATTCTAGTATTTGTATAGGTTTTTATTTCCCTGAACGTGCTATTTTAAAAAATATTGCAGTTCAAACAATTTTTCTTGCTTTTTATTCTATATTCCATGCATTTTGTCGAACTGTTGTTATAAATTCCTTATTATAGCAACAACGCCGGAAACGGAGAACCGTTGCCGGCGTTGTTGTTTACTGCTATCGCGGCTGTTACCGCAAATCCAGATACATCAGCTCAAAATCCACATATTGTCCATCCAGTTTAAAGAATGCCGGCGCGGTGCCAATCCGACGGAACCCATATTTTTTGTACAGTTGACGCGCCCTGGTATTGTCGCTTCGTACTTCCAAATTGATCAGTTCCACACCGTTACTGCGGGCATATGCAATCAGCCGTTCCATCAGCAAACTGCCGACTCCGTTGCCCCATGCTGATTGGACAATGGCAATCCCAAGCTCTGCCCGATGGCGCATCCGTCCCGGAAGCCCGTGCAGGCTTCCGGTTCCCACCAACACCTCACCATCCCACGCACAGAAGAACACGGACCGTGGTTCCTCCTGCATCTGCCGCAAAAAGTCCCGTTCCTCTTCGACAGTGATGGGTATACCCTCGGCTCCATATGTCAGATTGTCTGTTTCTCCGCCTGTCTTTTTCATGTGGGCCAGCAGCGCTTCGGCATCCTGTGGAAGTGCTTCCCGAATGAATACGTCTTTCATGATGCAGCTCTCCTCTATTTAAGTATTTATAATGATACCATACTACCAATAGTTTTCGCTCTGAACCAGAAAAACTTAATCGGTGAGCAGATACCGCATCACGATCACGGCTGCCTCCGCACGTGTCACAGGACGCTTTGCGTTTTGCTGGCCGTCGCTGCCGGAGAGTATACCGCTCTGGATTGCCCAGGCCATGGCCTCGGTTGCCCAACTGCTGACATTGTCCGTATGGACCGTCTCCAGAGCGGAGGCGGTGACCGACGGGCTGCCGGAATACCGGTACAGCAGCACAGTCAGCTGCTCCAATGTCAGGTCCTCCGTCATCGTGTCACCATCAGAAATTCCACGTTCCACGGCCCAGCGGCATCCTGCTTCATACCAGGTAGCACCCCTGCTGGTGTCCATACCATCCAGCCGGGCCAGCACCGTAACCATCATGGCGCGGCTCATATGGGCAGTAGGAGAAAAGGTGGTTTCACCTGTACCATTGAACAGCTCCCGGCCTGAAGTAAAATCAATGGCTTCTGCGCCCCAGGTATTGCCGTATACATCTGCAAAGTCCTTGCTGTTGTCCAGAATCTTAACAGTATCGCCGTCTTCCAGCTCTACCAAGATACCGTTCATTGTCGTGGCCACAGTTTTGAGTACTGTTTCGGTTCCGTCCGCCCTTACCAGAATGGCCACCGTGCCGGCAGCCATCTGTTCCACAGGAATTTCCAGCCGGATTGCGGTGTTTGCCGGCAGATGAACGGTTACCGTCGGAGCCTTGGCTGGATCGGACGTCACCGGAAGCGACGGAATGGGTAACCCAGTAATGGTTCCTCCCGTCTCTTGGAGCATTTGCGTAGATGGGGTAACATGAACCTCTATTTGACCGTTTTGATGAATCGACACCACTACAATGCTGCCATCCGGCAGCTTAGTGGTCTCCGTTTTGGAACCATCCGGTTTGTTAACGGTCACGGTAACGCTGCCGTCGGAGTTCTCAATTGTTTCTGTGTCCCCATCGGACGCCGTACCACTGCCGCCGGTGGCGCCGCCAGAGGATTCGCCGCCGGTAGAGCCACCGCCGGGCCCCTCCTCCGAAGGCGCCTTTGGGATAGCCGTTGCCATGCCGGGAGCACTGCTGCCGATTGCGTTGGTTGCCGTCACCTGGAACGTGTACATGGTGTCGTTGGTCAATCCGGTGACGGTGTAACCATCGGTCCGGCTATCCAACTCCACCGTATCAACCGTTGCATCGCCGTTCCGGATGGTCAGAAGATACCCGATAATAGCGGCTCCGCCGTCATGAGCCACAGTCCAATGGACGGTAACCTGTCCATCATCGGCAGAAGCCGTAACCGCTGGTGTATCGGGTACCGTTGCAGGTATTACAATTCCGGCATCCGCAGTGATTTCTCCGGTATAGTTGCCCTTGCCAACGGCTTTGGCAGAAATCGTAGTCCCCTGATCCCCATCCCGTATGGTATAAACGGCACCATCCGCATTGGGAATCACGGCCCCGTCCCGTAGCCAAACCAAATCATAGCTGCCATCCTCCAGGCCTGCGGCAATGGCCGTAATGGTATCCCCCTGTCGGGAAAGGGTCAGCGTACCGATCAGCGATTTGGGCAGGATGGTCAAGGTGGTGGTTCGGGTGCCGAGGTAGTCTGCATTTTCCACCGTTACCGTCAGCGTGTACTCCCCTGTGTCCACCGGCAACTCTTCGCTGCCGTTGCACGTATACGTATAGGTGACGCCTTTGTATTCTGGTTTCGGAATCACAGAGGCGACGGGCGTATACGCCGTCCCATACGGTACCGTAATGGCCGCAAAGGTGATATCCTCCTCCGGTATCACCTGTTTGGCGGTGATGGTCACCTGGATGGCGGGCCGTTCCGTCTTTACCGTGGCCCATGGTGGGATACTGTCTCCTGCCAGAGTCAGCGTAGCCGTTCCCTCCTGTCCATCGTCCAGGTCGTTGACCAACGACTGAAGCTGTTGCAGCGTCATATCCCAGACAGCGTGGACCTCCTGCGCCGTCACTGCATCGTCATAGGTCAGCCGCACCGTTGCGGGTATCCCCAAATCCGCCAGGGTACCGGCCTCTATGACCTGCGTTCTGGTGACGGTCAGCGCTGTGGGAATCTCACCATCCGCCAGTCCGATTTCCACCAACTGAACCGCCGTTACCGTAACTGTAGCGGTTACCGTCGGACGGTTTGCAAAATTGGGGTTGGCTTCCAACGTACCAATATAGGTGTAGGTACCACCTTTGGCGTTATACGCTTCCGTTGCAGACGCCCAATGGATTGCCGCCGTGGTAGCCGCTGTACCGGCGCCGGTAATCTCTACCGTCTCCGGCAAGTTCAGCAGCGCCCACAGTCCCTCTACGGTATTACTCGGATCATTGGCCTGGATGACAGCCGTGGGAACGGCCGTCAGTACAGAAACCGTTGCCGGTGTCACCGTCAGCGTACCATCGGCTACTGTCACCGTATAGTTTTCGGCCGTGGCCGTACCGGTGATTGGATAGCCACCCACATCGGACTGGGTAGACGCGGTTGTTTGCAGCAACACCGATAGATCGCTGGGTTGGTCCCCGGCGACGAGGGCTCCATCCGGAACCGTAAAGGTCAAAACGGGTAGCGGAGCACCATACGACTTGGACCGAGAGTCTGCTGCAATCGTGATGGCCTTTTTATCCACTGTGATACTGTACGTTTTTTCTACTTGAATATTTTGGTAGTCTCCGTCTGTGGTGACGGTGTATATCACGGTCACTTGCCGCGAACCGGCGGCCTGTATCCCATCCGCATCCCCATAGGCAAATACGCCTTTCAGCAGTTGGTCACCGGCCATAGCCGTACCATCGGCGGGAAGCACAGCCAGTTCTCCGTTTTTCTGGCCATAGGTCAGGCCCTTGCCAGTTATGGCAGCATCCACCGCTGCCCAGTCCACCGCCAGATCTGTCATGGAAACGGTGACCGATTTACTCCATTGGTCAATGGTCGCCGTTATCGTCACTTGAGTTCCTTTGGACGCGCCGTCCTCCACTGTCAGTACGCCATCGGAAAACCGCACGTTACTGTCCGTAATCTCCGACACGCTCCATACTGGTGTACCGGGCAGTTTGGAGCCATGTAAATCATACAACGCCGCATAATAGATATATTGTTTCTCCGCTTCACCAGCAGTCGGAAAAACAACAGTGTCGGTATCGCCGAGACGAATGCCGTTCCGCTCCAAAACCAGAACTACGGCCGACTGTGAATCGCCGCCGATAACCGTCACCGTTTTGGTTCCCGCTACGGACCCGCAGGAAGCTGTGACCAGAAAAACAGCAGGCTCTCCCGATGATATGGCCGCAGCGGCGTCCTTGGTCACGGTGATGACGCCATCGACAATGGTAACGCCCTGGACCGCGGAACCGTCCTTTTCAATGGACCAGGTCAGTTGGGGCGACGGTATCACTTCACCGTATTGGTTCGTTACCACGGCAGAAATGGCGGAAGATTGGGCAGGTTTCTCCCCGGTTGGAACCTGCAACACAATTTCATTGTCGGACAGCACAATTTTTGCTGCCCGCTCCTCCTCACGGGCCACGATAAATTCAGCAGAAGCCGTATTCTCCGGCAATTGAACAGCCGTCACCGCGTAACTGCCGTCTTTGGCGATACCGCTGACGGTAATCACACCGGTTTTGGGATCAATGGACACACCGGAATCTTCGTCACCGGAAATGGACCAGGTAACCGAATTGGTAATATCGGAACCGGCTTGATCCCATGCTTTGGCCGTCACCGTCTGGTTTTCTGTATCCATCCCGGCAACTGTTATCCTATCTTCCGACAGCTCCACCGACGCCAACGTGGATGTATTCGACTTGATGATGGAAATTTCTACCGAATTGCTGGCTATTCCATCGGCAAATGCTGTCACATGGACGATACCGGGTTGTGCATCCTTCGTCACGGTGATGGTCCCGTCACCGTGATAGGTAACGCCTTCCGGCGCTTCCACAGGATCATAGCTCCACTGTACGCTGGGGGCCGCCATCCCTTCTCCCTCGGTATCCACAGCGAGAATCTCCGGTACTATACTCGTTTGTGGTGACGCCGCAATGGTGACCCCTGTCACCGTGCCCAGCGTCAGACCTCCCAGTTGCGGAACCGTGCAATTGGGATATTGGATCACCGGTGCGCCCATACTGTTATCCGCCGCACCACTGGTGTATTGGTATTCTTCTGTTCCAGATTGCACCATAGCGGCACTGTCAATCTGTAGTAATTCGACCACATCGGTATCGGCGGTGGTTTTTATGCTGCCCTTTTTCAGTAGTGTCTCGTCATTTTCCTTCAGTTTGAAAAACATGACATACAGCAACTTTTTTCCGGGCTCGGTAACCATGCTGGGGGGCGCATAACACCCATAGTTAAACGAGACCTGTTCGCCCTCAACATACGTTGTCAGGGCATACGGAAAATATGCCTTTTCCCCTGCGTACTTTCCGAGGATCTGAAAACATCCTGCTGTAGGTACTGTCAGCGTCTGATTTGCCTGGAATTCATAGGGCTGCACCACGCGGCTGTCATAAGTAATCGCAATACGCATCGTGTTGATCGACTGGTCTTCCGCCCCCGGATCACAGGAAAAGAACAAACCGTAAACTTCTTTGTCTAAAATTCCATATTCTTGCAATTCCACATCACTCAATTGATGTGCTTCCGCTTGAATACTGGGCAGTTCCGCTGCGGCTGATGAAACACCCCAAATGCAAAGCAGCGCCCATAGGAGAGCGGTCTGGGAAAGCAGTTTCAGAAATAATTTCATAATATAAGTTCCTCACTTAATTGGTCCAAAAACAAACATCCTTGCCATTCCGGCAATCGGGACTCAGCGATTTTGCTTTTTACCAAACTCACGGCCCTCGCAAATGGCAGAGCCGCCAGCTGTAGACCGACGCTGCATAAGCAGGAATATTCCTTCGATTCATACAATTTCACCCCTCTGTCTTTCTGTTTTATGCACCATCTCTTTTATCTCTCTGATGCATATACTCACAGTATAGAGTATAGCGGTGATATTTCAAGATTTTACCGCACTTTGTACGAACCATATTTGGTCGGTAAACAATTTTGGGCCGCTGTAAAGCCCACTTTATTCCCATTGTTGTCCGGCCCGTTATTCCAAAAACTCTTCTCTTTAACCGTAAATACTCCCAAAAGGCCGTTTATACCGTCACATCTGTTGAATTACACAAATTCTCAGCGGATGCCCCAGGAGTAGTTTCGACCTATTTGGTGCAAACAGCAAAATTGATTGATAGACAATTGTAACAACTATCGAATGCATCCCATCGACGCCACAAACAGGTTGAGGTGTTGCAAAATAGCCAACAAAGCTACTTCGCAACAAACTCGGTTGACCATATGGGTTCTCTGGTTGGCATACCGCTGTTTTTTTGCTATACTATGGGAGTATGCCCCGTCAAGTCTCTGTGAAAGGCTGGTGGTTATTTGAATGAACCTCTGCTGCTGATGGGAATCGTCATCCTGATTTGTATTCTGCTCAATCGATTCCTCGAGAAGATTCCCATTCCTTCCCTGCTGATTTTTATCGTCCTGGGTATGTTTTTCGGTGAAAACGGCGTTCTTAAAATCCCCTTTGATGATTATGCAGCGGTCAATGTCATCTGCTCCATATCGTTGATCTTTATTATGTTTTATGGTGGATTCGGCACCAATCTCCACGCTGCCCGGCCGGTCTTGGCCCCATCGATTCTGTTGTCCACATTGGGCGTTGTGGGAACTGCCGGTGCGGTGGCCCTGTTCGCCCACTGGGTACTCAGTCTCCCATGGCTGGAATGTTTCCTCATTGGTTCCGTCATTTCCTCCACAGATGCCGCGTCGGTTTTCAATATTCTCCGTTCCCAAAAACTGGCCCTGAAATACCACACCGACTCCCTGCTGGAAATCGAATCCGGCTCCAACGATCCCATGTCCTACATGCTTACCACGGTGGCCATCGCCCTGCTGGGCGGGCAGTCCCTATCCATCCCCCTCCTGCTGGCGCAGCAGCTGATCTTCGGTATCCTGTGTGGTGCTGCCATGGGATGGCTGGCGGTCAAGCTGCTCCATCAGCGGCTGCTTCCTTCGCAGCAAAGCCACACCGTTTTTTTGTCGGCAATTATGGTGTTGGCCTACGCCATTCCCACCGCATGCAACGGAAATGGGTATCTGAGCGTATACCTGTGTGGAATCTGGATCGGCAACGCCAATCTACCGCAGAAGAAGTATCTGGTCCACTTTTTTGACGTTTTGACCCATGTGGCACAGGTATTGATTTTCTTTTTGCTGGGACTGCTGGTTACACCGCTGGAGCTGCCTTCGGTTCTGCTTCCCGCGCTGATCTTGATGTTGTTTCTCACATTTGCTGCCCGGCCCTTGGTCAGCGCCGTGCTGCTGGCGCCCTTCCGTCCCAAACCGCAGCAAATCGCCCTGGTATCCTGGGCGGGTCTCCGCGGCGCCGCCTCTATCGTATTTGCCATTGCCGCAGTGCTAAGCGGCGTTAAAACAACCTACAACCTTTATAATCTGGTCTTCTGTATGGTACTGCTATCCATTTCCATACAGGGTACTTTGTTGCCCCGGGTGGCAAAACGACTTTCCATGATCGATCCCACAGCCGATATTCGCCGCACCTTCAACGACTATCAGGAGGACAGCGACGTTCATTTTATCCAACTGCGCATTGCGCCGGAGCATCCCTGGCGCGGTCAGAGTTTAAGTCAGCTGCAACTACCGTCGGATCTGCTGGTTGCCATGATCGTCCGGCAAGAGGCACCGCTGATTCCCACCGGCGATACCCAGTTGGAATCGGAAGATACACTTGTTCTGGCTGCCCGCAGTTATGACGGTTCTGACCATATCGCCCTATGTGAGTTGGTGGTAGAGGGCAATCACCGCTATGTCAATCGTCCTCTTTCCCAGATTCCCCAGGCCCACACCAATCGTGTGCTCCTAATCAAGCGTGGCATCGATACGGTCATCCCCACCGGCAGTACCGTGGTCCGTGCCGGTGATATTCTGGTGCTGGCGCAGCCCCTCAAACCCGCTCAGACATAACGATTGGACAGTTTCCTACAAAAAGCAGGTCTGCAACGAGGGTTAAGCCCCATAGGTACACAATGTGATCCTATGGGGCTTAACACCGTGTATGGGAGAAATTAGGGCTTGTGAAGCACCACAGGCCCTAATTTTTTGTTGGGTAGGGAAACATTCGGCTCTCGCAAAGTGGTACGTTTTCTGCCCACGGACTGCGGTGTATGGTCTGCAAAAATGGATGATAACGCGTTTGCTGGAGGAAAATATTTCAGTGCTTTTCGCACTGATCTGTGGTAAATATAGGATTCTGCGGGCTGAATAGTACCAAATCATATCAATGCTGCTTACTGAATGCAAAGTTGGGATTCTGTTCTGTTTCAACATGGCCACGATGTCCATACACCGTGCATGCGCCCAATGCCTGTTCAAGGGAAGAAAGCTCTGCTTCTGTCATCGTTATCTCGCTGGCCTTTAGGTTTTCCAGGATCCGTTCTTTGTTTTTAGAACCGGGAATTGGGACAACGTTGGGATACTTGTGTAGCATCCACGCAAGCGCAATCTGGGCGTTGGTCGCGCCTTTTGCCGCGGCATGTTGGCGGACCACGTCCAGAATCGGCTGGTTGGCCTCCAGGTTTTCTTTTGCGAGCTGGGGCACAAATTTCCGCACATCGTCACCTTCAAATTTGATGTCCCTGGTTACTTTTCCGGAAAGAAGGCCACTGGCAATGGGAGAGAACGGGACAACACCAATGCTATGCTCCATGCAGTAGGGGAAAATATCTGCTTCACAGTTGCGCTCCACCATGGAGTAGATATTCTGAACGGCAGAAACAGGAGTGACCTGATCCGCACGGCGCAGCATTTCCCCTGAAACCTGGGAAAGACCCCAAGCTCGGATGATGCCTTGCTGAATGAGTTTCCCCATCACTCCGGCTATGTCTTCCAAGGGAACATCCTCATTGACCCGGTGCAGATAATACAGATCCACATAGTCACTTCGCAGATTATGAAGAGACTGCTCCAGATGCCGCCTCACTTCCACTTCCAATTCTTTGCCGTCCTTCGGTGCAGCGCCGCGAAAATGTAGTTTGGTTGCCAAAACGATCTCCTTGCGGAAGGGTTCCACAGCCTCGCCCACCAACTGTTCATTGTGACCTGGATAGAACTGCTGCGTCCCGTAGGTCTCTGCAGTATCAAAGAAGATACAGCCATATGCGAAGGCGTCGCGGATTGCCTCTATGCTGTAATCACGATCCGGAGCGGTCCCATAGCCGTGGGAAAAGCCCATACACCCCATGCCGATTTCGGAAACCTCCAACTCCCGTAATTTTCTCTTTCTCATGTGCGTTGCTCCATCTGATGAGAAAATGTGTTGATGTCGTCCTGACTGGGGCAGTCACTGTTCAAACCGGATACCGTGCAGTCGATGAACCTCGTCCAAACTGGTGATGTTGAGAATCAAACTGTGCCCCAGATTCATCTTTTGGATTTGTTCCATGTCCTCCTGAGACAGCACAAAGTCATCAATTGAAAAGTTTTCCCTGATTCGATTCTCATGTACTGATTTGGGAATGGCCACGATCTGATTCTGCAAAAGCCACCGCAAAATGACCTGAGCCGGTGTCTTTCCATAGACCTGACCGATCTGTGTCAAAAGAGGATGGGTGAAAATATGATTCTGCCCCTCAGCAAAGGGGGCCCAGGCCATGGGCTGGATCTGGTACTGGGCCATCAGCGCGCGCAGTTCCGCCTGTTGGCAGAAGGGGTGAATCTCCATCTGATTCACCATGGGGGCGATGCGGTGGGTCAGGATGAGGTCGGTCAGCCGATCCGGCAGGAAATTGCATACCCCGATGGCCTGAACCCGCCCCTCCTCATAGAGTTCTTCCATGGCTCTCCAGCTGCCGTGGTAGTCGCCATAGGGCATGTGGATCAGGTAGAGGTCCAGATAGTCGGTCCCCAGATTGTCCAGAGTCTTGGAAAAGGACCGCTTGGTCTGCTCATAGCCGGCATCCTGAATCCACACCTTGGACACCAGAAAGATGTCCTGCCGTGGGATACCGCTCTCCGTCACGGCTTTTCCAACTGCCCGTTCGTTGCCGTAACAGACCGCCGTGTCAATGAGTCGATAGCCTGCCTGGAGGGCCTGAGCTACTGCCTGTTCACACTGGGTAGGGTCGGTAATTTGAAATACACCAAACCCCTCAAAGGGCATTGATACCTGGTTTCTCAGCAATATTGTTTCCATTATTCCCACTGTAGCAGGCCTGATTTTAGGCCATCTGGTACGGGCCGTTGGAAAAACAAAAGAAGCTGGTATCGGCCTTTCCCTCGGCGGTATTCTGAATATTATCCTGGACCCGATTTTTATTTTTGAAAAGGGAGATACGGTGTTTAACGGTGCGCTGACCATGCCGTTTGGATTTGGTATGGATGTGTCGGGCGCTGCCGTTGCCACAATGATTTCCAATACCATTTCCATGGTTTATTTCTTCGTCATCCTGGCAAAAATCCGGAAAAACACCGTTTTGAGCATTAACCCCAAGCAATTCTCCCTGGAAAAGGCTGTTGCGTTTGATACCTGTGCCGTCGGATTCCCCGCAGCCGTTTCGGTGCTTTTGGTGTCCGTATCCATTGCCGTGCTCAATGGTCTTTTACTTGGCCATGAAGGCGGCAATATCCTTTCCGCGGCGTATGGCGTCACCTCCAAATGCGGTACGATTGCACTGCATATCAGCATCGGTATCGCTCAGGGTGTCATGCCGTTGATCGGCTTCAGCTATGGCGCAAAAAATTATAAACGTGTCCATCAGGTGTGCAGTCTTTCCTTTAAAATCCTCTGGGTGTTCTCTATCGCGTTCCTGATTGTTGTGCAGCTGATGCCGGAGGCGATTGCAGGAGTTTTTACACCGCACGCAGAAACCATCCAGGTTGCGGCAACCTTCATGCGCTGCTGGTCCTGGTGTGTCATCGGCATGAGCCTATTCAATATGTATAATTCTGTGTTCCAGGCCGTCGGCAAATGGAAAACCTCCCTGCTCCTGGCAGTGCTCCGTTTGGGAATCATCTTTACGGTACTTTCCTTCGTCATGGATGCCCTTTGGGGCGTAACCGGATTGATGTGGGTGCAGGCCGTTACCGATACACTCTCCTTTGTCATTGCGGCGGTGCTCTATGCGCGGTTCAAGCAGTCCGTCATCCGTGAGGCGGCAGAGGCGCCCGCGCCAGTTTCGGCTCCACAAACGCGGAATCGCGTGATTGCCATCAGTCGGGAGTTTGGCAGCGGCGGCCGGACCATCGGTAAAGAAGTCGCCGCCAAACTCGGCATTCCTTGCTATGACAGTGAAATCATCGAAAAGATTTCCGCTGAAACAGGATTTGCAAAGGAATATGTCGAACAATATGGGGAGTCCGCAGTATCCGACAACCTGTACAATAACGCCCTGGCAGGCAGAACTTACGATGGACAATCGGATGCGGACAAACTGTGGCTGGCCCAAACAGAAGTGATTACGCAATTGGCAGAAAAAGGCCCTTGTGTCATTGTTGGCCGCTGTGCGGATTACATTCTTCGTGAGGCGGCGGATTGCCTGTCTGTGTTCATTCATGCTTCCGACGAGAAGAGAGCGGAGCGGATTGTCTCGGTTTATGGACAACGGGAAGAAGCCCCTGCTGAACGACTGCGGGAAAAGGATAAAAAGCGTAAGGCCTATTACGAACTTTACACTGGTACCGCCTGGGGTGAAGCCGATAATTACGCAATTTGCCTTGACAGTGGTGTGCTGGGTATCGAAAAGTGTGCGGAAATCATAGGGAATTTGTACTGATTTGCCGGAGGGTATTTGGCTGCAATCAGCCTTGCACCTTCTTTAGAATCGTTGCGATATCCTCCGGCTTCAGAACCTTGCCATAAGAGACCACCTTACCATCCACCACCAGTCCCGGCGTACTCATGATGCCGTATTGGGCAATCTCAGCAAAGTCGGTCACATGACCGATGGTAAACGTAGTGTTGCCGATCATATCCAACGCAACACGGGTGTTCTCTTCCAGCGTCTTACAGTTTTTGCAGCCAGGGCCGAGGATTAAGATCGATGCAGACGCACTTTCCGGTTTACAAGTGCCGCCGCAGGTACAGCAGGAAGGGGCCGCGGGCTGAACAACGCCAAGTTTGTTCAGCAGTTGCTCCACCTCGGTGGCTTTCAAAACCTTGCCCATCGTGATCACTTTCTCATTGACCACCAGAGCAGGAATACTCATCACACCGTATCCGGCAATTTGAGCCATATCCGTTACATATTCCACATCCGCATTAAGCCCCATGCGCAACACAGCCTCTTTCGTGTTCTCCAGCAAAGTGTGGCAAGACGCGCAGCCAGCTCCCAGCACCTTGATAGAGAGGGTGCCGTCTCCAGTGTAACTGGTTTCTTTTTCCACCTCAGCAGGATCTGTTGCCGCAGTGGGGCACCCACACTGACAAGCACAAGCAAGTGTATTTTCTTCTTTCTTCTTACCAAAACCAAACAGTCCCATAATAAAGTACCTCCAATTAAACTCTTAATACTATATAGAAGCCAACCATCAGGACCATAGCCCCCATGATTATCTTTAAAACAGACACCACGTTTTTATCGTGATTTTCCCTCTTTAGACCAGCAGAAACTGAATTGCGTTGAAGAAATATCCCACAATGATAATTCCTCCAGTACAAATGGCAACAAATGCAGCCAGCAGTTTCGGCTTTACTGCCTTTTTCAACATAATGATAGAAGGCAGACTCAACGTGGTCACAGCCATCATAAAGGAAAGAATGGTACCCAGACCAGCTCCCTTGAACAGCAGGCTTTCCGCCACGGGAATGGTGCCGAAAATGTCAGCGTACATGGGGACACCCACAATAGTAGCCAAAATCACCGCAAAGGGATTGTTACTGCCCAGAATCATCTCCACCCACTCCTGGGGAACCACATTGTGGATAAAAGCACCGATCCCCACACCGATGAAGATATAGGGGGCCACTTTCTTGATGGTGCTGAGAAGCTGTTCTTTGGCAAACTGCACTCGGTCACGTCGGGTCAAATCGTGGCCTTCCGCTTCAATATGGGGCGCATTCTTAATGAAGTCTTCCACATAACGTTCCATGCCCAGCTTTTCCAGCAGTGTGCCGCCAATGACAGCGATGACCAGCCCGAGGATGACGTATACAACCGCGACTCTTGCACCAAAAATGCTCATCAGCAGGACCAAAGAGCCCAAGTCAACCATTGGGGAAGAAATTAAGAAGGAAAAGGTCACGCCTACCGGCAAACCGGCGCTGGTAAAGCCCATAAAGATGGGAATGGAGGAACAGGAGCAAAAGGGCGTTACCGTACCCAGCAGGGCTGCAACCGAATTGGCGCCGATGCCGCGAAACCGACCCAAAATTTTTTTGGTACGCTCCGGTGGAAAATAACTCTGAATGTAAGGGAACCGCTGATTTAATGCAATGACACAAAAGAAATGGTATTATAATGGCATAAGAAAAAAGGCGGTGTGCAGAAATGAAGCAGCAAAGTTTCAGTGATTACGAATACAGC